>DAOUUT010000229.1 GCA_030668025.1 Promethearchaeota archaeon | reverse complement strand
GTAATTGAGACAGCAGTTCGATAAGAGCGCTTCTTGAATAAATACGCAGAAAAACTATTCAAGGGTTTGCGTATGATGTAAATGATTATATTTATTACAATCAGATTTTTTACAGATTGTTCCCAAGGTGGAAGATAAATTACCCATAAGATAGTGAAAAAGAGTAAGAAGTAAATTAGAAAGTAAAATTTTTTTTTCATAATTTTATATTTTGATGGTTTATTTATAAAACTGTTGTAAAGTTTCACAAACAAAAATTTAGTGTCATTAGAACCTAAAATAATGGTAATTAAGTTATTAGTTTTTATTATTATTTTAATAAACTATTTATGTCGATCTAACCTAAGTTTTATTTAGCAATAAAATACATTTCTGTAAAATACGTGAGGTGTACAAAAAAATGATGTATAATAAAATCGAGGGCTTATCTGCCGAAGATGAAATAGAATATAGCATATTGGAGAAACAAATTTCAGAATTGTTTAATCTTCTGGAAAAAAAAGAAATACAGGTACACCAATTAAAAGACGAGAACGCAGAATTAAGAGCTCGAATTCAGAATCTACAACAACAATTAAGTCCACCTCAACAACAATTAAATCCGCCTCAATACCCGAATCAACAAATAGATACAATAAGAGTGCCTAATCAGCAAATACCCCTAGCACACTCACCTAGCACCAGCCATTCTACTAATAAAAGGAAATGTCCTAAATGCGGAGCTAATGGGTTCGCCATCAATGAAGTTGACGATAAAACGCGTTTGATTAGCTACGTGCCAAGAAGAATATACGCGAAAAAACGCGTCTGCACTAAGTGTAGGCATGAGTTTTAAATCGCACAATTAAATTCGGTTTTTCCACCAATATGGAACATTCATCGAGATAAATCGATCTTTAACAAACAATTTAATTTCATTTTCGGTTAAAGTGAATGCGATTCCACCTAAAAAGGAAACCCATTCCACGTCAGGAGGTATCCCAAACCATCCGAATCGTAATGCCATTAAAAAAATATCGTGTGTTATGTGAATGTCGATCCCTCTTTCTGGAGCATCCTTATTTCCTTTCCAAATAATATCTGCTGCGTTTCGACAGTACTCCTGAAGTGGGTTTATTCGATCCGGAGAATAGAAACCCACTGCCCAACGATACAAAAAAGGTAAGTGAGATTCTTCCTTAAAGATATCTACGAAAAATTTTGGAGCAGTTCCCGCGAAATATAAGGGTGTAAGTACCCCTTTTAACAGCCCCTTTCCTCCAGCGTCTTCAAATCCGATTGAAATATCTTCTGCTGTTTCTTTACAGCGCCCTACAGGACTGTGATACAATCTGATTGCTCTCTCAATAGGTAATTTTTTACCAAATATCTTGGCTACATGATGTCCTTGAGGAGTTAGCCTTAACTCGTGCATTTTCACTAATTCAGATGGTTCATTTCTGTGGGAATGTCGCAGAATTAGAATTATCTTTGAATCTACTGGAAATTCATTAAGAGCTTTGACGATATTGCGTGCCTGGCCTGTCCACTCGGCATTTTCCCAAATTTTTAACCCTTCCATCTTATAAAATTAAAAGATCCACTACTAAAAAAGTTATTTTATGCCTAAAAGGAAAATTGAGATTGGATTCTATCTTGTAGATGGCAGAATGTTTCCATAAATCAACATTTTATCAACTATAGTTTGAAATAGCAAATCGATATTTTCTCCGGTTTTTGAAGAGCATTCGACGTAATCAAATTCTTTTCGTACTGTAATTATAGCTTCAATATCCTTCTTACTCAAAGATCGTTTTTCTTCTAAATCTAATTTTCCTCCAACTACTATTAAGGGAAAATTTGTTTTCCGATTTTTCAGTCCTTCGTTAAATGTCAAAAGCCATTTATCTATATTCGTAATGCTATCACTATTAGTAATGTCGCACATAAAAATAGCTGCAGAAGATCCTTGAGCATAGCTAGGTAATAGAGATCTGAACCTTTTTTCTCCAGCAAAATCCCAAATTTGGAGAGTTATTCGCATAGTTTCCGTTTCTATGAATTTCATCAAAATTGCTGCTCCTAAAGTCGACTTGAGGTCTTGATCAAATTTAGCAGTAATATAACGGTTGATCAATGTCGATTTACCAACACTTGAATCTCCAAATACACACATTTTAAACGCTATATCAATTTTTGGAGTTTTAATTTCCATTAGCTAGAATCTCTTCTTTGTATGTGTTATCAAGTCATTGACTAATTTACAATCTACAAATAACTATTCTTATACCAAAACAAAAAGCAAGAATTATATACTTCCTATGTATTCAAATAAAGATGCATGAATTTAAAAGATTTACTACTAAGGCATTAAAATTGAGATTATTCTAAAGTTAAATAAAAATAAAGAATTTCTAGGTTGTAGTTGTAGCAGAGTTAAATATACATTCCACTGAGAATTCTAAAGATACGGTTAGTCTTTTATTTTTTTACATACTCCGTATTTTTTTACTTTGTCAATTAATGACTTTATACATAGTAGATTTAGCTATTCGATATGCGTTTAATTACTTTTTTTGTTTTAATATTATTTTAGAACAATCTATAGCGCTTTTTGCTGCTAGTTCAGTTCCAATTCCCCAACCCCCTGCGTCTCCGCCAACTACGTATAGCCCTTCTATGGGTAGAGATGTGGCGGGTCTATTTTCTCCTGTCTGATCTACAGTTTGTGACACCCCAATAACTGATGCTGCTTTTCCGCCTATTGATTCGATATCTTTTGGTGTCGTGACTTCCATCCACATTAAGTTATTTTGGAATTTTGGGAACATTTCTTCAAGAGTTTCCATTGTACTACTTATCCATTTTTCTCTATTTCTTTCGAAATTTTCCCGAGGTACTGCCGTTCCCGCGATAATTAGTTGCTTTCCTTTTGGTGCCAGTTCTGGGTCATAATTCGAAGGGATTGGAACGAATAAATCTACTTTATCAGGGACTTTTCCTTCCAAAACTGAATTAATTTTTTCCTCAAAATCTAGAGATATTGAATTAATTACTTTAAAATGAGTTATTGGTTTTTTTAATGCTAATTTAAGAGAAAAAGCGCTCATCGAATACTTAAGTTCGTCAATTTTTTCAAGATATATTTTTTCGAAATAGTTTCTACCAACCATATTATTTATAGTATCTTTTATCCCTGCATTGCTAATGACCAATTGAGATGAAATAAATTTATTATTATCGAGTTCAACGCCTTGGATTTTTCCATCATCGATGATAATTTTTTTAGCCGTGACCCCCGTTTCTACAGTACCCCCAAATTTTTCAATCGCTTTAGCATAAGCAAGAGGTATTGATTTACATCCGCCTTTAGGATACCCAGTACTCCTATTTTGCACAATTGAAGATAAACATCTCACAAATTCACCAGCAGAAGCCTCATTGTAAGAAACTACAAAATATAAACCGCAGATAATATTAATAAACGAGTGGACAAGTTTATTATCGGAGTATTTTGATAACCATGTTTTAATGCTGATATTATCAAGTTCTTTTGTATCCTTTATTCGCATTATGTCACTAAGTATTTTTATAAGGCTGGAAAAATCGGAAGGAGGAATTAATTTTTCTAATTCTTTAGGAAATTTCCAAAATTTTCCCTGATAATACTGTACCGGCCCCGGATTTCGCGCTAGAACCCAATCAATAGCATCCTCCATATTAATCATTTTTAATACTGTTCCAAGGGGACCATTGCTCGTTCTTCCAAAGGAATGCACACCTATATCTATTTTGAAACCCTCTTTTTCATATGTACTACAACGACCACCAATAAATTGATTTTTCTCGATAAGGAGAGTTTTTAATCCATTAGAAGCCAGAATAGCTCCAGAAGCTGTACCTCCAATTCCTCCACCAATTATGACAACATCATATTTTGACATCTTTAATCATGACTTAAATATTTTAATTATATACTTTTTTATCCAATATTACTCCAAAATAAAACATTTAAACAATTAAACATTTAGAAATAGATTTTTTTATAAAAAATAATTTTGAATTAGTTCATAAGAAGAGCACTAAAAAGGGAATAATGAATAACCACATCATAGTTTTCCAGAAAAACTAAATTTAAAAATTTTAATTAAAAAAAGTTACAAATAAGGTTGATCTCGAAAAGTGTAGACCAGTATTTATCAATGATTTCTTATTTTATTAACTTTTTTAACTACTAAATAGAAAGCATTAAAAATAATAAAGTCAAATTATTAAATATAAAATTTTATAGAAGGTGAAATTTATGATTGAAGAAAAAGAGATTTATAGGCAATTACAGCAACGTTTGGACGACTTGCCAGTGGGCTTTCCAGCCTCTGAATCTGGTGTTGAAATCGATCTGTTAAAATCGTTATTCACGCCAGAAGAAGCTAAAATTGCGATAAAACTGGGTTTTTTACCAGAACCACTTAAAAAAATTCATCGTCGCGTGAAAAAAATGGGAATGTCAATCGATGAGCTGGAAATTTTATTAGATAAAATGACGAGAAAAGGGTTAATCTTAGGAGGTGATATCTACGAAAGTAGAGGAAAAGGAAAAGTTTATGGTAATGCTCTTTATGCTGTAGGAATTCATGATTTCCAACTCGGTCACCTAACGAAAGAGATAGCAGAAGCCCATCGTAAGTATATGGATGAAGTTCTTTTACATGAACTCATTAATAAAGATATTCCCACACAAATAAGAACTATCCCTGTAGAAAAAAGTTTAACTCCTGAACATCACGTTGGTTCTTATGATAATATTAGGAACCTCATAGAAAACTCAGATGGACCATTTGCAGTAATGGATTGTATCTGTAGAAAAAGTGCGGCTCTTATGGGAGAACCATGCAAAAATACAAATCTCCTTGAAACCTGTATTACAATGGAGGAAGGTGCTTTAAATGTGCTCTATTTGGGTTACGCTCGAAAAATTAATAGACAAGAAGCAATAGAAATTCTAAATAAAGCGCAAGAGGAAGGATTAATTCTCCAACCGACTAACGCTCAAAAACCGGTAGCTGTTTGCGCTTGCTGTGGCGATTGTTGCCATTTCCTAACAGCTATAAAAAGATTACCCCACCCCGTTGATTATTTTACTACTAATTATTACTCTGAAGTCAACGAAGAATTATGTGAAGGTTGTGGAACTTGTGTTGAAAAGTGCCAAATGGGTGCTTTAAAGCTAGTGGATAATGTATCTCAAGTGAACTTGGATTTTTGCCTTGGCTGCGGTAATTGCGTCTCAAGCTGCCCTTCTGGTGCGATTCATCTTGTTAAGAAATCTAAAGAACTCGTGCCTCCAAAAGACTATGAAAAATTATATATAAAAATTCTAATGAAGAAAAAGGGCATTACAGGAACCTTGAAAACGCTGGGACGAATGATATTGGGTATGCGAATTTAAAAAAAAATTATTTTATTAAATCTTTTCTCTTAGATTATTTTTCAATTCTATTTTTTATCGAAGATCTTTAGCTTTTATAAGGTTACCTAATATTATTCTTAAATAATCTTCAAAATCATCTATTTCTTCTTCGGTTAGCGTTCCGTAAAACACTTCAGTCATTTTTTTTGAAACTTCTACATATTTTTTTTGAAGATTTTTACTCTTTTCGGAAAGTTTGACATTGATGATTCTTCTATCTTTAGCTTTCTTTCGCTTCAGAAAACCTGCGTTTTCGAGCCTATCTAGCATTGTTGTTAACGTAGATTTAGTTAATTGAGTTTTTTGTGACAGTTCACGAATCGATATATTATCACTCTGCCAAAGAGCAAATAATATCCGCCCTTGTCCTGGGTTTAACTCTTTAATTCCATATTCTTTTAACATCTGATTAAAAATTCTGTTTGCGATTTGGTGTATTTTTGTTATGAGGAATCCACCCTCACGCTGATCATTCATGTTTTCACTCAGAACTCAAAATTTACCTGATTTAATTTATAATAATACTTTGCGTTTTTTTGTTCCAATCGAAGTAGTGTATAATCGGGATCTTCTACTCCTTTTGGATAATATTGGGTCCACCAATCTAACCAGATTTTCTTCTTTAACTCCATATCATCAACAATTTCTACTGAACCTCCTAACATAAAACCCTTAAAATCATCTGTGTCGCAGAAATATACACTCATCTTAGG
>DAOUUT010000193.1 GCA_030668025.1 Promethearchaeota archaeon | reverse complement strand
TCAATAGAGCTGATCCTAAAGATATGGAAAACGCTAGAAAAGCCCTTCATGAGACCAATAAATTGGCATTCGAATTGGGCGGAATTCCATGGACAGCTGAGTTAGAAGGACAAAGATTAACGCTTGAAAAAATGGATCCTAATTACAAGAAACTTCTAAAAAGCATTAAAAATTTATTAGACCCTAATGGGATTATGAATCCAGGAAATTGGGAGGTTAAGTAAATGACTTTAAAAGTTGAACAAGATTGGAAAGACATAGTTCACAGGTGCTTCAGATGTGGTTATTGTAAATTTACCTATGATTATTCCGATTTTAATTGTCCTAGTTATAAAAAGTTCCGATTTGAGACTTATTCAACAGGTGGAAGGTTGTGGTTAATTTACGGATTGATAAACGATGAAATCTCGTGGAGTCAGGATGTAGCGAATGTACTTTACGCATGTTCTACTTGCGGAAATTGTGCTGAAAATTGTAGGTTTGACAAATTTAACGATCTTCTGGTAGACATTATAGAAGCCGCTCGAGCAGAAGCAGTGGAAAAAGGATTTTGTCCAGAAAAGCAAAAAGCTTTAATTGAACGAATAGAGAACCCTGAGATGTACAACCCATATGGTGAGCAAAATTCTAATAACGAGGCTTTGAAGAAAGAATACGATTTACCAGATGAAGCAGAATGGGTTTATTTCATCGGATGTACGTCTAATTATCGTCAAAAGAATTTAAGAGACGCTACTTTGAGATTCTTGAAGAAAGCTAATATAAATTTTACTTTGATCGACGAGCATTGTTGTTGTAGCCCCGTAATGCGAACTGGTCAAATTAATTCTGTAAAAGACTTCATTAGTTTCAATATTGCTCAAATAAACAATGCGGGCGCGTCAAAGGTCATCACATCATGTGCGGGCTGTTATCGTACGTTAAAAAAGGATTGGTTAAAATACGGTGCTGAATACGATTTTCAAATATATCACACAGTAGAACTAGTTAAGGAGCTATTAGACGATGGAAAATTAAAATTTCAATCAGATTATAACAAAATAGTAACTTATCACGACCCCTGCCACCTTGGAAGACACATGGATATCTACGAAGTTCCAAGAGATGTGTACAAACAAATTCCAGGCATTAAACTTGTAGAAATGAAAAGAAATCGGGAAAACGCGTGGTGTTGTGGCGCTGGAGGTGGCGTAAAAATAGGTTATCCAGAATGGTCAGTTGAGATCTCAAAAGAAAGACTTGAGGAAGCAAATACGACGGGAGCATCCGTTATATCATCAGTATGTCCCTTTTGTAGGACAAATTTAAGCGATGCCAACGATAAATTTGATATGAATTTTGAAGTTATCGACTTGATTGAGATAATAGATAAATTAAACTTCGAAATTACTGATACATAACATAAATTAAAAGAATTTATTACCTATTTTTATTTTAAAATTTTTATTAATTCTATAATTAAATTACTTAAATAAGCAAAATTAATTTGTAGGTGTTTTTTAAATGAGGTTAGGTGCTCATATGAGCGTTACAGGAGGTAAGTACATGGCTCTTGAAAGGGGAAAAGAGCTTGGATGCAAAACCATTCAAGTATTTATAAGAAATGTGCGCTCTTGGTCATCAAAACCTTTAGTACAAAGCGACATTGACGATTTTCTTAAAAAAAAGGAAGAATTAAAAGAAGAAATATGGCCAATAATTAGTCATAATAGCTATTTAATAAATTTAGCAAGTATCGATAATGAAAAATTGGAAAAATCTTATAGTGCGATGTTAGATGAACTTATTAAAGCTGATCAACTCGGTATTGAATACGAAAATATGCACCCTGGAGTCATTTCTATGAGTGACAAGGAAGAGATTACAAAGAATGAAGCATTAAATCAAATTGTTAACCAATTAAATCAATTGATGGTTGAAACAAGCGATTCCAAAGTTATAATTTTGTTAGAGACTACCGCTGGGCAAGGTAAGGGTTTAGGCAATAAATTTCATCACTTAGCTACGATTATAGATAAAATTAAAGATAAAAATAGAATTGGAGTTTGTTTTGATACGGCCCATTCATTTGCAGCAGGTTACGACTTTACTACCAAGAAAAAATATAATGAAATGTGGAATGAGTTTGACGATATTATTGGATTGAATTATCTATTTGCTTTTCATTTGAACGACACTGAAAAAGATTTAGGTTCTAGAGTTGATCGTCATACTCACATAGGCCAAGGAAAAATCGGCAAGGTACCCTTTGGATTCTTGTTAAATGATGAAAGATTTAAAGATCATCCCGGAATTATAGAGACACCAAAAGGGAAAGATATGAAAGAAGATTTAAAGAATCTTGCAACTCTAAAATCTTTGATAAAATGATTCGTTAAATTAATTAAATTTTACTTCTTAAGAAATTAACTCTTCTTTTTGACAAGAATGTTTAAATGTTTTATTAATAATTTTTATATGAATATAATCCAATTAAAAAAATTGAATTAATATTTATTCAAATTAGAGGCGAATTAAATGGTTGAAACAAATGATGTTTATAGAAAATTGCAACAACATATTGATGAGCGTATGCCTGTTGGCTTTCCTCCAAGTGAATCAGGTGCAGATATAAGGATTTTGAAAAGTCTTTTTACTCCTGAGGAAGCAAGTCTTACTTTAAACCTTAGTGCTTTAGCAGAACCCATAGAACGTATTTATAAGCGTGTCAAAGATAGCGGGATATCAATCAAAGAATTAGAGGATAAATTAGATAACTTAGTAAAAAAAGGCGTAATTATGGGAGGCAGTTTTAATAATCCTGATAAAAAAACATATAGTACAGCACAATTTGCGATTGGAATATTTGAATTTCAAGTAGACAAACTTACTAAGGAACTAGCCCAAGATGCCGCAGATTATAGCCATGAAGTATTTTACAAGGAGTTTTTTAAAGCAAATATTCCTTCCCAAATGCGGACTATTCCAATAGAACAGAGTATTCTTCCCGAACATCATATTAGTACCTATGATGATGCTATTAAGATAATTGACAATGCTGATGGCCCAATCTTAATATTTAATTGCGTTTGTAAACAAGAAATGAATTTGTTAGGGAAACCTTGCAATGTTACAAATATCCCGGATACATGTATGGCATTTGGAAATTTTGCAAAAGGTTTTATAGAATTAGGAGTTGGTCGTGAAGTCACTAAAGATGAAGCCTTGGAACGTTTGCAAAAATATCAGGAATTGGGTTTAATTTTGCAACCCAATAACTCACAAGACTCCGCTTTCATCTGCGCTTGTTGCGGAGATTGTTGTCAAAATTTAACTCTGGTAAAAAAATTTCCTCGACCTGCAGATTATTTTACAACAAACTTTCATGCGATAGTTGATTCTGAGGCTTGTGATGGCTGCAATACTTGTGTAGAACGGTGTCAAATGGAAGCATTATCTCTTATTAACAATATATCAACAGTAGACTATGATAGGTGTATAGGATGTGGCAATTGCATCGTTACATGTGAATCAAGTGCGATTAAACTCCAAAAAAAAGATAAGGAAACGGTACCCCCTAAAACTTACGACGCTCTTATGCAAAAAATTATGATGAAAAAAAGAGGATTTTTGGGCTCTATGAAAATGATGGGTAAAATGATTTTAAAGAAGCAAATTTAAACCTACATACCTAAATATCTAATAATTTTAATAATAATTTTTTTTTTAATTAATCAAGAACGTTAAACCATACAGGACTTTTATCGTTAACCAGACCATTATAATTAACTGTGAGTTCCTCCCCCTCTTTAATATCTCTAATAGCTGAGTACTCTAATGTTTTATTTTTATAATCATATAAATATTGTATGTTAGGTTCAAAAGAGTGATTAATGAATTGAGATATACTAAGCGTTATAGCATTTTCAAATTCTGGTTTGTGTTTGGGATCTTGCCAAATATAGCAATAATCATAGAGGACAGTTTTTTCTATTTTCTTATAATCCTTGTTGGGAATCAAAATTACATTTGCTATATCAATTATTGTGTTTATTTTAATATCTTTCTTAGCAAACGCGCCCTTTCCTTTTCTTTCTGAGATATAACTTATCTTGATATATTCATTCATAAAATACACTAATCAAATTTATTTAATTATTCAATCGAAGCATGACGTTTATCAATATCATTTTCAGTGACTCCCAATATTTCCATTAACGTGGCTCCAATTGAATCTAATACGGTTAGCGTTGAGATGTCGAATAAAGATGTGTAAGGTGCTAAAGTATTTTGGGAAACCGCGATATCCTTACTTTTTCCTTCAATTTTTATTATAATATTTGATATTTTTCCTATAGTGCTTTCAGGATTATTTGTTAGGACCGCGATCTTTCCACCTATTTCCTTTGCTTTTCGCGCTATTGCAACTGGAGAGGTAGTCTCACCACTTCCACTTATTAAAATAAGTAAATCTACTTTACTATAACGATAAGTAATCGCATCGGAGACAAAACAAGATTTAAACCCTAAATGCATTAATCTTTGAGCAAAACAACGCCCTATAAAGCCAGACCGCCCAGCCCCATAAACAAAAATCGTTCCTTCGTTGGAATTAACTTGAGTAATCAAATCAATTAATTTTAAAACGTGTGTAGTGTTAATCGTTTTAGAATTTTTAATAATCTGATTTGCTATTTCAAGAATTGTATTTAAAAACCTTTCGCGCCCTTTATCGTAATTCATATTTTCACCCCCATTTATTCTCCTTCCGTAGATTCTGGACGTACACATCTTCTCCATTGGTCTACGCTCTCTTTAGGTCCCAAACCTATTAACAAATCATCGACTTCGAAAACAAAATCCGATTTGAAACTATATATCCATTTGTCTTTTCTTTTTAGAGCAATAATATTGACCCCTCGTTTATATCGTTGATCTTGTAATTCATCGTAGGTTTTGCTTAGATAGTAAGAATCTGCAGATAATGTTTCTCGAACTACAATCTCAGACGTTTCTTTAATTGCTTTCTGAATAATTACATGTGGTTCAAACCCTTCTAAGATGGTTTCAGCTAAATGAGCCGCAGCATCGGCTATTAATTCGCATGAAAAAACAATGCGCATAATTCCCGTCAGATCTCTTGGATTATCAACCAAATGCGCAAAATCTAAAAGATTCTTCTCGAAATTTATATTAAGCCCATCCATTAAAGCTTCCATTTCGATTACATCTTCTGCTAATTCATAGCTGTTAAAGAACAATGCTGCGAGTGCCAATTCTATCATTGTTTCAGAGATATCTGTTATTAATACATAATCGCTTTTAAGCTCTTGAATTTCATCAAATATTTCAGGGTTTGTTAGATCAAATTCCGGTTCTTTTTCATCCTCATCAATTTTAAAGCAAATCTCTTCCTCGTCAAGAGTTAATTTCTTCAATTTTTTAATCGGTTCAAGCTCGCCTTTAATAATTAAGATATCTCCTTTTTTAATTATGTTATTCTTATCGAACAACCAATTATCGTTCCTTTTTATTGCAATTAAGTCAACTCCATGTTGTGATCTAAAATGTACGTCTTGGCGATTCATTCCTATGAGTTTGCAATCCCCTTTAACGTGTATTTTAACTATCGGTTCAGGAACTTCGTCCCAAAAGAGTTGTGTAAATTCAGATATATCGCTATTTATATAAACAACGCGGGCGATATCCGCAAGTGCGTCTGAAATCTTATCAATTGAATAACCCATTACAACAATTGGCTCTAATCTCTTGGCTCCTTTAAACCCCCCAGTTTGTGTTTGAGTGATTTGTAAATTCAACAGAAAAGTTAACTCGTGGATACGCTTTTCAATTTTAGTAGTTTCGTCTGCTATCTCTTTACTACCAAATTTAATCGCGCTATAGGCGAGATCAATCATTAGATCAATTTTTTGTTTCATCTCTCTCAAAATATCTTTTAGAGATATAGGTTGGTATTTAAACTTCTTTCTTTTTTTTTCATGCGGCTTAATTGAATTTCTCACTCTCGTTTTTAGGTATTTAAATAAATATTTGGATTAATATTATAATGAACATAGGTGTTAAAAAATCTGCTAAAGATGTAACCATTGGAATTAAAAAATTATTGGGATCTTTACCCTTCTTGAATATGAATATGGAACTAATAAATAATAGCACAAACATCAAGCCAAAAAGAATCAAAATAGTAATAATTATAATAGATATTATCAATAACGGGTTAACGATTTCTATTCCAGTTATAATTCCAAATAAGTATCCTAAGCTTATTAATGCAACTAGACTTAATAAAATTGTCATAAGTAACCCATAAAAATCTTGCTTTAATCTATCAGAAACTTGAATTTTTGGAGATAAAGTACCTAAATATAGGTGTGAAGTAAGACGCGAAATTAAAACCGTTGAAATATCACCAATTAAAGAATTTAAAGAAGGTAAAACTAATAAAATAATTGGAAAAGTATACAAAATCTCCTTATTATTAGACAATAGCGTGCCTGAAAAAAGACCCATAATAGAACTAATAATAACGATTATTATAGATTCCTTAAAGATTTTTTTGAAGTAATCCAAAATTACGGCACCCCCAGCAAAATAATTGTTAAATAAAAGCTAAAAACAGTAAGAAAATCATCAACAGCTGTCATTATTGGATTAACAATATTATTTGGGTCTAAACCGCGCTTAAATGCGAAAAGATTTAAGACAGTAGAACAAGGAAATGATACAGTTAATGTAAATAGAATAGAAATTATGGGTATAACAATTAACAAACCAATATGAAAAATAAAGAGTCTAATTAATAAAAGATTTAAAATTATACTTAGAATTCCAATTGCTATTGCTGTTATTAAGGCTAGCACATATGTTGCCAATATGTTTTCAGACCATGATTTTAAGTTAAACTCTCCAATAATTAAATCTCTCGAAGTCCTTGCGATAAAAGGACCGCTTAAATTTCCCCTTAACGAAAGCAAAGCAGGTATAATTAAAATAAGTATTAGAAAGCTCTCAAAAGAGACTATTAAAATAGAAAGAACGATTCCTGCGAAGATATCTCCCACAATTGAAACCATCTCAGATGGAAAAGTCTCTTTAACGATTTTAGTTTTTGTATCTCGAGCTTCCATATGTCATCATCGTCGTCAGATGAATTTAAAGATAATTTTTCGTTCATATTCTTAATAATTAATTAAGATTCAAAATTATTTAAAATTTTTTAAATTATTCTTTAAAATTTGTTTGC
>DAOUUT010000234.1 GCA_030668025.1 Promethearchaeota archaeon | reverse complement strand
ACGATATCTAAATACGCACCAAGTTTTCCCCTTTTTTTAGGAAAATAATAACTAAAAACAGGACGATCAATTAATTCTCGATCCCACCACGCACTCATTCGCTCTTTCGCTTCATCAATATCCTCTTTATATTCCATAAAAAAAATATCAAAACAAAATAAATTAATCTTTACATTTTACAATTATGTAGTAGAATCAAACTGGAATAGAAGGTTAAAAAATTAAAAAGAGTTGGTTGAGAGAGAAAGACAGAAACTTGAAGATTTTGGAATAACTTCTTTTTTTTCTTTTACAAGAAGGGTTGATCTTTAATATTTGGTAGTTCTATTTGGGGAGCGAATTTTTTAATATACTCAATAGACTTTAATGCTTCGCTTCTTGGTAGCTCAAAAACTATTGGTCCTGAAAAATTTTTCTGGTGAAGTAAACTTAAAAACTCCGGTGGAAAGTTCTTCCCCGTACCTAAAGCACCATGGTCAATAAGTCCTTCTTCAGAGTAGTCTTGTAAATGAATTTCAGCTGCGATATCTAAATATTTTTCCGCAATATCAACCAAATCGCATTCTCCCGAGAAACCACCTAGAGTATGTGCCGTATCAATACATAATTTCGTACCTAATTCCTCAATGATTTTAACTGTAGCTTCAAATGGAAACACGATATTTTCGATCGCAATTTTATTTCTATCTATTCCTGTCCTTTTAATAATTTCTTTTATGCTCTGAATTGATAAATCTGCGAATAATTTTGTTGCAACAGGATAGATACTAGGCTCCATTATAAAATCCATTGCATCAGCAATAAATTCGCCTGTTGCATGTAACACATAGACGTCTATATCATCTTCTAATTCGATAAAGGTATTATACGCATCAACTATCGAGTTTATACTCCCTTCACGAATAAATTTGTTAGGACTTGCAAGTTCAAGGCTTATGAATGGAAAATGTGCTGAATAAGTAATGTCGTATTCTTGTTTTATATTTTTAATTTTCTCAATTTCTTTCTCTGTTACCTGAATAGGAAATAGTTGGAAGATATCTAGTGTAATCTCGCAGTGTTTAAATCCCGCTTTAGCAACTCCCTCGATAAGATCCGAGAGCCTAAATTTTGTTAATACCGCTAAACCATTTTCTTTTAGTTTATCTATAATAAGATCGAGTGATAAAGGTGAAATTCCAAATCTCATATGAATTAATATGAAATTTTTATAATAAGTTTAATTGAGTTTAGACACTATGAAACAACTCGTAAAGTTTAACTTAAAATAAAATCTAATGCATTCAATAACCCTCATTAAAACATACTTAAAACGATTTAAATGGATGCACATGAACGCATAATTAAAGCACTAGAGCATGAAGAACCAGACCGAGTTCCCACCTTAGCACAATATATTGATTTTCCATTTACTAAAAAGGTAGCAGATCAGATGAGTGTTGATGACAAACCAATCAATCCTCTTTCTAAGCATGTTATGTATGACGCAGCGCTTTATATGGGTTTTGATTCCATATGGTATCACTATGATAGAATTAAGACGCACTCTCATAAAAAACCAGAGGTTCCAGAAGAAATCTTAAAAGAATATAATATAGATTCCTACGACGAACGGGGTAATTACTATAAAGGTGAGTGGTATCAAGATGGAGTACTTAAAACGCCAGAATTACTGAAAGAATGGATCACATATATTAAAACATGGGAACCTGCTGGAGAAATTCATTTTAAATCTTTTAAAAAAATATGGGAAAATTATCTTCAAAAAGGTTTGGTAACAATTCCTACTGGGGGTTCTGTAGCGTTCGCGACTTGGTCAATGATAGGGATAAATAGATTTGCTTATATGATAAGAAAACACTTTAATTTAGTTAAAGATCTTGCCAAAGCTTTAGGAAGAATAACTAAAGAACTACAGAACTGTCTTTTTGAAAAAGGGATTGACA
Organism: Promethearchaeota archaeon; assembly: GCA_030668025.1. The sequence goes on along the minus strand of DAOUUT010000234.1, from coordinate 4,122 downwards.
TGGTTTTTATTTGTGATGATTGGGCGTTAAAAGGAAGTACAATATTTAATCCCAAACATTGGAATGAAATTGTAACTCCCGTATATCGAGAACTAGCTAATAATGCTCATAAACATGGTGCTAAATTGCTTATTCATTCAGATGGAGATGTATCTGAAACTATACCATATCTTATTAATTCTGGAGTGGACGCTATTGAACCTTTAGAGTTTGAATCGGGTATGAGGTTAAAACCTCTCAAACAAAAATACGGTTCAAAAATCTGTTTGATTGGTAATATTTCAGCTACTCATGTTTTAACATATGGATCTCGAGAGGTTACAATAGAAGCTACAAAGCAAGCTCTACAAGATGCTGCGGAGAGTGGGGGATATATCTTGGGTGCTGGTTCTGATATTTTAAGTACGTGCAAATATGAAAACGTAAAAGTTATGGTTGAGACTGTTAAGAAGTATGGAACTTACCCAATCAGGAACTTGAGTGAGAATTTGGTCTCTTAAGTATTTTAAATTTATTCTCGAAAAATAATTTTAATGTTTAAAAATAAAAAATAGCCCTCTATTTTTAATTATCTCCGTAAAAATCATCAAATGTTTCAAATATATTTGACATGAGAAATTATTTATCCAGAGTATTTAAATGTATTAGGACTGAATTTTTACAAAAAACTATATTATTATATTTTAATACAGCAAATATCTATTTACTATCTATTTACTATCTAACTACAATCTAATAAAAAATAGCTAAAAATGTATCGTTTAAATCTAACACCTTCATTAACTCTGAATCATCCAAGCGTTAAAAGTGTTGTAGAGATAGCAAAAGAGGTAATAAATAATAAAAATGTGTTAGATACTGAATTACTATATAAACTGGCCAAAAGACGATTAAAGCTTCCCCGAAAAGGGCTCTTAAGCATCATACAATTACTTATTAATAAAAAAGTGTTAGTTGAGGGTTCAAAATACACCAGAGATGAAGTTCTTAATAATAAATATAGGTTTAATCTTTATAGATTCCTAACCTCCTATTTAGGAGCTCACTTCTCAACTATTAGAAAACAAATCATAACAGATAGTGGTGGCAACTTGGGAAGTTCTGGCCAGTTGATATGGCATTTGGAAATGCTTATCAAATTTAATTATATTAAAAAGATTAAAGTTAAAAATTACACTGTTTTTCTTCCTTATGAGATTGATGACGAAATCGGTTCAATTTATTTTATTTTACATGACGAGATATACTTAAAAATTATTCAATTACTATTAAACAACGAAAAACTCAAAAAAAGTGAAGTTCATAAATTGATAAACGAAAAAAGAGAGACAGTTTACTATCGAATTAATAACCTTATCGAATTTAATATTATTAAATTAAGTGGAGATAAAAATTATCTCGTTCTTAATTCCCGTAAGAAAGACGATATTATATCAATAATAAAGACACTTTCGCAAAATAAATCTCAAATTAAAAAGTTGAATTTCAATAGAGAGAAACGAGGTTAAAAATTAAATGACATTGAATCTGACACCCGAAGTTATTGTAGATTTTATTATAGCTATTAGTGGATTTGTACTGACTATAACAACTTACATTAAACCAAAAACTAAAAAGATTACCTCGTTAAATTATATTAGGTTAGCAATCCTCATTTTTAGTATCTTTATTTTTATAGATGGATTATCTATCCTCTATGTGAGTAAGATTCTGAGTATAATTTCTGGTTTTATCCTAATACCATTTACCTTGACATTAGTAATCGGGGTAACGTATATTATAAAAGAAGATTTTTACTCACCTGGATTTGTAATAGTAATCGGATTGAGTGTTTTATTAATATATCTTGGTTTTCAGCCAAATGCCGTTGATATCCAGATACAAGGAGGATATATACGATTACCTTGGACGGGTCTATTTAGTAATGTTGGAATGATACTATCTGTTATAGGTACAGTGTATATGTTTTATTGGGGTATAAAAACTCTTAAGAATGCTCCATTTTTGATTAAAAAAGAAGCTTATTTATTCTTCCTTGGAATCTTCGTAAGCTCGGTTATAACAATGGTTTTTTACATACTATATTTAATTGACACTTTTTATCTTCTAATATCTAATTTTGCTCTATTGATTGGTCTCCTAATCATAACTTTATCGGTCTTGATTGAACCCAAATTGCTTTATATTTTACCCTTTACAGTTTATAGGATTGTAGTAAAAGATCGCGAAGGATATCCTTTATTTGATCATGATTGGTCGAAATCAAATATAAGTGAAAATATCTTCACTGGGTTTATAAATGCCATACAACTTATGAGTGACGAAATTATGAATATTGGGGGCTTGCTCGATATCCATTTAAAAGATGGGATTCTAATTTTACATGAATCTGAGAATATTACAGTTGGATTAATAACCTCGAAATCATCTAAGCTACTCCAGTCTTCCGTAACCAATTTTACACATGATTTTGAAAATAAATTTGAAAAAATCCTTAAGGAAGGAAATAAAGATATGAGTAAATATGAAAGCGCTCAGGAATTAATTGATAAGCACTTTTCCAACTTCCCTTCCAGAATAATTTCTCACAAGAGAAAACCTTTACTTTTAACTGAAAGATTATTAAAACTCCCTTTAACATTAGATACAGACCTTAAAACAATTTTCAAAGATGAAAAAGAGTTGGATTTCATCAAATCTGAAATATATCGCACTCCAGAAAGTACTGCAGCAGGCTTTGTCTCATTATATAAAGAATTAAAAAAGGAAATAGACGATATAGAAAATGAGTATGAAAAACCCATATAAACATTAACATTTATCATGACGTTATCAAAAAGAGAACGAGTTATCAGAACTTTAGAACTAGATGATAATATCGACATGCTACCAGTTCACTATTTAGGTTTTGAAAAAACAACTAGTTCTTATCAGAGATTTCTGAAAACTGATGAATATAACAAGTATAAGACATTTATAGAAAACGATTTCTCTAAAGTAAAATATTGCTGGGCAGGCGATATTACTGAATTACGATTCTGGAACGTCGATTGCCATTCCATGGATCCATGGGGCCCTAAAAAATACAAAGAAGTTGTAAAGCGTGCTCCTCCTGAATATCCAGATTGCATGATCAGTGCGCTTAATGGATGCGTGTGGAAACTGGTTAAACAAGTTGATACGGGTTTAGCTTATCTGTGGTATGTAGATGGACATTTTCGAACTCCGGAAATAGTCCATCATTATTGGGATAAATATGGAAAACCTTCAGAACACATTAATGACAAGCTTGACTACACGCCCCAAATTTGGGATGGATATGTAGATTCTTTAAAAAAGTATTTATATCCGATGGCGTTCGTACCTATCGCTATTCATGAATCATTATTTGAAGGGATGACAATGAGCCGCGTAGCTTATTACATGCGAAAAAATCCACAGTTTATCCATGAGATTCTAAGCGAATATACTAAAACAAACATAGAAGTTATTAAGCGCGTTTATGAAGCTGGTGTTGATATTATTTTCTATTCAGACGATTTAGGTTATAAAGGACGCTCAATTTTATCAATTGAGCAGTTTAAAAAGTTCATTCTTCCCTATTATAAAAAACTGTATAACGCTTGTAAACAACGAGGAATGTTTATCGTTCAGCACTCTTGTGGATATATTGATAAAAACTTACCTTCTATGGCAGAAGCAGGACTTAATTGTATTCAAGCACTTGAACCTACTGCAGGCGTTGATATAGCTCATTTAAAGAAAACTCTTGGTGATAAATTAAGTTTTATGGGAGGTATAGATTCAAGTAGGATTCTTAACTTTGGAACACCCAAAGAGATTGTACAAGAAGTAAAACGTTGCGTAAAAGCAGCAGGTTATAATGGTGGTTATTTTGTGGGTCCCTCCCATAATATTTTAACTACTCCTTGGGAAAATATTGTGGTATTAAGAAATGCAATTGAAAAATATCGAAAATATCCGTTAAATCTGAATTAAAAGACAGCAGTAGAACGGAATTAAAAACCCTATTTTTTGAGAATTGCGATTATCGGTGATAAAGGAGATATCTCTACATTAAATTGATAGATGTTTTTTGAACTCTGAGTTAATTTTATGGTT
>DAOUUT010000156.1 GCA_030668025.1 Promethearchaeota archaeon | reverse complement strand
ATAATTGGACAAGTCCGGATGTAAGTCCAAATGATGGTATTGTCGATGATCCTTATACATATATAGGTGGGTCTACAGGAAGTATAGACTATTCACCTATAGCAGAAGATGGCGCACCATCAATAACGATTAATTCACCTACTTCAAGCGATGTATTTGCTGTAACTGCTCCCTATTTCGATGTAACTATCACTGATATTTATGTAGATTCAATGTGGTATACAATAGATGGAGGTATTAACAACTACACCTTTTTAGAAAATGGGATAATTAATCAAACGGCATGGGCAGCAAAAACTCAAGGAAGTGTTACAATTACTTTCTATGCAAGTGACATAATTAGCAATATTGGAATAGCTGAAGTTTCTGTAGCAAAGGATATTACGGCTCCAATCATCGTTATCAATTCTCCAACTGACGGCGCGGAATTTGGTACTCAGGCGCCTCTTTTCAATATAACTGTTACTGATGATCATTTAGACTCGATATGGTATTCTTTTGATGGTGGAGTAACCACGTTTGCCATTACCAATAATACGGTTTTTAACCAAACGGCATGGACAGCATTACCCGAAGGAGATGTTACTATTACTTTCTATGCGAATGATACATTAGGACATGAGGCATCTGAAGCTGTTACTGTTGTGAAGATAATTTCCGCTGGTGGTCTCGATCCTGGCATCATTATCACTATCATCGTTGTTTCTATATCTGGAGGAGTCGCCGTAGCTGCGGTTATATTCATCTATCTTAAAAAACGAGCAAGTCCAAAATAATTTATTACCAATCAAATTTCTTCTTTATTTTTTTATTTTTAATTAAATCATTAACATTATTTAAATACTGGAAAATCCAACTCTGTTATTTAATAGAATTAGATACTTTTAAATTCCTCTACTGAAGCTGTTCCTGAAAGAATTCTTAAGAAAGAACGAGCTTTGAGAAGGCGTTTTAAGAAAGAGCCTTAATAAAAATATTTATAATCCAAAATTCTTTTTAATTCCAATCATAACTTTAAAGTAATAACATTAGTTAGTAAGAGTTTTTTAAAATGGTTAATAATTCAAGTAAAAATATAATATCGCTCATTGATAAGAAGGAGTATAGAAAAAGAAGAAAAGCCTTATATGGTCCAAATAACGGCATTATTCGCAAAATCTTAGACGCACCTTTCGAAAATAAGATATCTTGGGGTACAATTGTTGAAGAAAGTGCGCAAAAATATCATGATAAAATTGCAATTAAATTTGAGGAGTCAGAATTAACGTATAAGGAATTCAATGAGTTAGTCAATCAACACGCTCATTACTTTCTCTCTTTAGGGTTAAAAAAAGGGGATGTCGTTGCGATTTTAATAACAAACCGTACAGAATTGTTGATTATTATTACAGCTATTAGTAAAATTGGCGCAATTAGCTCAATTATTAACACTTCATTACTAGGAAAAAGTTTAGTGCACGCAATAAATAAAACTCCTGGGAAATTTGTCATAGTTGGCTCAGAATTAATTGCTCTCTTTAATAGCGTCAGATTTGATCTTGATTTATCAGACGATCAAAAATTTTTCTTTTCGCCTGATAACGACTCGATACCCCTTCCAGAAGACTTTATCGATCTTAGTTTTGTCATACGCGATTATCCCATACATAATCCCTCTACTACTGATTCTGTCAAGACAATGGATACTTTTGCTTATGTCTTTACATCAGGTACAACGGGTCTTCCTAAAGCCGCAATCCGCACTCACTATGGGATGTTTGGGGGCGCTTATACTTATGGCTTATTAATGACTAGTATGAATCCTGAAGATACTATTTACATCCCACTTCCTTTCTTTCATACCACGGCTTTATCAGTTGCGTGGCCTGCTGCTTTTTCTGGTGGAGCTGCTGTAGCTATAGGTCGAAAATTCAGCGTTTCACGATTTTGGGATGAGATAAGAAGATACAATGCTACAATGTTTTCATACGTTGGAGAAATGTGTAGTTATCTGATGAATCAACCTTCGAATCCAAACGACAAGAATCATTCTATAAGAGCGATTATTGGAAATGGTCTTCGTTATGAAATATGGAAAGATTTTAAAGAACGGTTTGGTATAGATTTTATTGGAGAATTCTACGGACAAAGCGAAGTTCCAGCTATATTTATTAACCTGTTGAATTTTGACTGCACTTTAGGAATGTGTTCTTCCCCTTATGTTATTGTGAAATATGATTTTATTGAGGAAAAACCAATAAAAAATGAAAATGGATTTATGGAGAAAGTAGACCTGGGCGAGGTTGGTTTATTACTATTCGTAAGTAAAGGTTCTACCAAATTCACGGGATATATTGATAAAGCAGCCACAAAATCTAAGTTATTTTACAATGTTTTTACAGAAGGAGATATTTGGATTAACACAGGTGATTTGCTTAGAGATCAAGGCTGTAGTCATGCTCAATTCTTTGATCGACTGGGAGATACATTCCGTTGGAAGGGGAACAACGTTTCTACAACTGAAGTAGAAAAAATATTAAATACATATGAAGATATTTCAATTTCATGTACATATGGAGTAAAAATTCCAGGAACTTCTGGACGCGCAGGAATGTCCTCCATTGTAATTAGCGGCACTTTTGAAGAGTTTGACCTAAAAGGTTTACACGACCATCTCAATAAAAACTTGCCCTCCTATGGTATTCCAATATTTTTAAGATTTAAAATCAGTTTGGAGGCAACACCAACTTTGAAATTGAAGAAGTTTAATTTGAAAAAAGAAGAGTTTAACTTAAATGTCATCGATGATCCTATTTACGTAATGCTTCCAAATAAATCTGAATATTGCCGATTAACAGAAGACATTTACAATAATATTCAAAACCAGAAAATTAAGTTTTAATATACTTCTTTTTAATTATCCTTCATCAACAATTAAAACAAATATATAATAACGAATTACCTAATCTCAAAATCAACAGTTTTATATTAAAATTAAAAATTATTTAAAAAAAAAGATAAGGTTAGATAACAATCGCAAAAATAGTTTTTACTAATTATTATTTAATACTTATGTTAGATTATTACTTTGTTAGATTTATACTACTACTTCAATTAATTAATAAATTAATAGCGATTTCGTCTACCGCCGCCGCCACCGCCACCACCGCCACCACCGCCACCGCGGTTATATGACCCAAATTGTGGGGGAGCTTTCTCGGTTACCACATCATTTGAAGCTTGTGGTCCTTTTTGACCTTCTGTTACGTCAAACTCAACCTTATCGTTTTCGTTTAGCGTCAAATATTCGTCCTCTCCACCAGATAATGCGGTGTAATGAACAAATACGTCGCCTCCTTCTTCAGAGTTTATAAATCCAAAGCCTTTTCGGCTATTAAACCATTTTACTGTTCCTTTTACCAATTTTAAAACCAATTTTTTTTGAAAAAAATTCTTTATTCTATTCTTAAAGAATTAATTAAATTAACGATCTATATCTAATTAATTTTTTGTTTTTTCTCATTTCTTATTCGCATGATTTTTCGATTTCCTATTGTGATACTAATTAAGATCTCACAGAAAATGCTTGTTTTTCAAGCGGTTTTTTGACTAAGCCATAATAATTACCCGCGATGTATATAATTTGGTCCTGCTTTAAGGGATCTAATTTTTTGCTGGTTAATTTTTCCTCATCGACATGAACTGCCAAAACTTCACCTAAGTAAATTATGTGACTGCCATGCTTTATTTTTTTAATGACTTTACATTCGATATTAATCGGGAATTCTTTAATGAGTGGTACTTTTACTTCAGAACCTTTTTGCTTCGTTAAGTTAAGTTCTTTCCATTTATCTACTTTCTTCCCCGTTCTCGTTCCACAGAAATCCATCTCTCGAATTTGGTCTGCGTTCGGAACGTTAACCACGAATTCCTCCAATTTTTCAATTAGGGAATGCGAGTGCCTTGATGGTCGGATAGAAACGGATATTACTGGCGGTTCAGATACTACCCGCGCGACCCACGCAAGTGTTATAAGATTTGCTTCGTCCCATTCACCTACCGAAACAACAACGGCAGGAGATACGATCGGAGTTGTTGTTTTATTAATTTGTATCTTCATAAGTATTAATCAACCCAAAAATCTTTTGCCAACCGTCTTCTAGTTTGCCACAATCCATCCTTTTCAGTGAAACCAATTATACCTTTACCTTGATCAGCGTCTTTTATTTTCCACATCCCGCTAACAGCCCCAGTTAAAGCACCGGATAAAACTTCAAAGCCTTGAGCCGTATATAAGTCACACTCTACTCCGCGATTAATTATAAATTTTAGTTGACGCATACCTTGCTGGTTTTTGGATTTAAGCACGTCCAATAACAGTTCTACTTCTGTATCAAGTAGCTCGTTGGGCACAACCCGGTTCCATAGATTCCATTCTACAGCCTTTTCTGCAGAGTGTAGCGCGCCGATAAGATTAATTTCCTTAGCTCTGCGTCTACCTATGAGTCGGGCTAATCGCGTAGTACCACCCCATCCTGGAGTTATTCCAACGTCCACTTCGGGCATGCCACATTTCGAGCGTTCGGTAGCAATTACAAAATCACACACCATCGTAATTTCCAAACCTCCCCCTACTGCAAAACCGTCTACTGCGGCAATTGTGATTTTATCTAACTCTTCGAGCTGATTAGCCATATTTTGATAGTATCTTACCCGTCTTGTTATATCATTCGCATTTCCCCACTTAATCATTTCTTTAATATCATCGCCCACGCAGAAGTTATCCCCCTTGCCCTTGATAACTAAGAATTTGAGTTTTGTAGACTGTCTTACGATTTCTATAGCAGCAACTATCTCTTCAGAAAGTTTCATGCTTAACGCGTTCATGACATCAGGTCGATTGAGCGTTATCCAAGCCACTTGGTCCGTCTCTTTATAAATTAAATTTTCGAATTTCATAATTTATAATTTTGATAAAGTTTTATTTAAATGTATAGAACACGAAGTTTATCATTAATTATTTTTTAGAGGTTATTGGAAGAGTTGTACGCCATATGCTAGCCATTTTGTAGTTAGGTCATTTATGATTATTTCGCTATGTTAAATTATATTTTTTTCAATTTAAGATTAAATATGAGATAAAATTTATAAAATACAATTAATATATTTTCTATAATAATGATCTCTAATAATACTGCTTCAAGAAAATCAATAAGAGCTTTTGTACTTCTAGGAGATTTGATTTTAGCATTATTATTATTGTGAGTGAAACAAATCCACTCGATCTTTTTCTTTTAAACTTTCCACGGATTTGTTCTCTCGGGGTATACAATTTAGTTGAAAGAGGTCATAGGTGGGTTGCTTGCTCTATGGAGATAAAAGGTTAACTTGAAAATAAAAAAAATAGTGGTAAAATTTATGTATAAACCCCAAGAAATCGAAAAAAAATGGCAAGAAAAATGGGAACAAGCCAAAATTTTCGAAGCAAACCCAATTCTGGAGAAAAAGAAGATTTTTATAACGTCTCCTTACCCATATGCTTCTGGACCTTCTCATATAGGCCATGGAAGGAGTTTTGTAAATGGAGATATATTTGCCAGGTATTATCGAGCTAAAGGGTATAATGTACTCTATCCTATGGCTTTTCACATCACAGGTACTCCTGTTTTAGCAATCTCTTCTTCTATTGAAAGAAAGGATAAAGAGACTATAGAAAGAATGAAAGAATATGTATCTTTACACACTAAAAGTCGAGAAAAGATAGGGAAGATCGTAGAAAGTTTTGTAGATCCTTGGAATATTGTCAACTATTTTTCTAAAACAATAAAAACCGATTTTAAATCGATAGGAATGAGTTTAGATTGGAGAAGGGAATTTACTACGGGTGACAAGTTATATAACAAGTTGATTGAGTGGCAATATTACAAATTATCTGAGTTAGGGTACTTGGAAAAAGGCGAATATCCCATTCTTTATTGTACGCGATGCGAAAATGCTGTAGGAGAGGACGATATAGCAAGAGGTGACGAACTTGATTTGAACATAAACGAATATATTTGCATAAAATTTCCGTTTGAAGACGCTTATTTAGTACCTTCTACTTTAAGACCAGAAACTATATATGGTGCGACTAATCTATGGATAAATCCTAATGGGACTTATGTTTACGCTAAAGTCAACGGAGAGAAGTGGATTATTTCTGAAGATGCCACCAATCTTTTAAAAAATCAAAATAAAAACGTTACTATACTTGAAAAAATAAAGGGAAAGGAACTTATTGGTAAAAAGGCTAAGGCCGTAGATGGAATCAGAGAACTTTTAATATTACCAGGATATTTTGTAGATACTTCAGTAGCTACGGGCGTGGTCTACTCTGTTCCTGCTCATGCCCCCTATGACTACATCGCTTTAATTGATTTACAGAATAATCATGAAATAATTAAAAAGTTTAAATTAAATATAGAAGAGATTAATCAAATTAAGCCAATTCAAATTATAGATTTAGAAGGCTTCGATGAGATTCCAGCAAAAATTTACTGCGAAAAATTTGGAGTTCAATCTCAAGAAGATGTAGAGATATTAGATAATGCAACTTCCGAAAATTATAAAATTGAATATTATAACGGCACTTTAAATGAAAAATGTGGAAAATACGAAGGAAAACAAGTAAAAGAAGCCGTAGAGAATGTTATTGTGGATTTAATTGAGAGAAATAAGGCAGACAAATTATACCTCCCCATTACTAAAAATCTTAAATGCAAGTGTGGAGAGCAGGTGATCGTCTCAATTTTGAAAGATCAATGGTTTCTAAATTTCAATGCGGGAAATTGGAAGCAGAAAGCATTTGAGTGCCTAAATAAAATGGAAATTGTCCCTAAAAAATATAGAAAGAATTTTGAACATATATTTAATTGGTTGGAAAAGAGACCTTGTGCTAGAAAAAGAGGTTTAGGCACGAAACTTCCATTTGATAAAGATTGGATTATTGAATCTTTAAGCGACTCTACAATATATATGAGCTTCTATACTATATTACATTTAATAAAAAAGAATAACATCAAACCAGAACAGCTTACACCAGAATTTTTTGACTATGTTTACTTAGATAAAGGTGATATCGTAGACTTGTCAAAAAAGATTAGCGTTGATTCGAAAGTATTGAAGCAAATGCATGACGAATTTTCCTATTGGTATCCCGTTGATCATCGACACACAGCTATAATGCACATTTCTAATCATTTGAGTTTCTATATTTTCCATCATGTGGCTATATTTCCAGAAAAACATTGGCCAAGAATTATTTCCCTTATCGAACCCGTAATTATAGAAGGTCAGAAAATGGGAAAGTCAAAAGGGAACGTTATTTCACTATCCAACATTCAAATGAATTATTCCGCGGATTTATTTAGGTTTTATATATCTCATAGCGCAGATTTTGGAATAAATGTAGATTGGAGGGAAAAAAAACTACATACCGTAAAAAATCATATAAATCGATTTTACTCCTTTATCACAAAAAATATCAACAGGATAAGTGATTTTGATGGAAATGTTGAAAATTTGAATTCGAAATATTCTAAAATTATCTTATCAAAGTGTATAAGAAAATTTATTGAAGCAGAAAGCGGATTGAAGGAACTCAATTTAAGGAAATACCTTCAATTATCATTTTACGAAGTGTTTAACTTATTACAAGAATTTAATAAGTACTCTAAAGATGAAAACGATCTAATGGAAGTATATAAGATTGTATTTCCTGAATGGATCCAAATTCTTTCTTTAACCATACCTCATTTATGTGAAGAACTATGGGAATTGATGAGAAATACAGAGTTTTTATCAAAGACTATTTGGGGTGATTTTAGCAGAAAGCACGTAAATAACGAGCTCGAAAGAGAGTTTGAATATATTTCGAGCATTGTGGATGATATTTTAAACATAAAAAAAATTGTGAAATCTGGCGATTTAAGTAATATTTATTTATACACGGCTCCTAAATGGAAATACGAGGTTTATAATGTAATTAGTTCAAAGAAAGGAAATTTCCAAGAAATTATTGATGAGTGTAAGCTCGATAGTGGCTTAATGAAAAACAAAAATTTGATTTCATTTATTAAAAACCAAATAAAAGATAAAATCTGGGAAAAAGAATTAATTAGATTAGATGAGAAGGAGCTGTTAAAAGAATATAATGGCTACATTGAAAATAGGATAAACAACGCAATAATCATTAATTCAGAGTACGATCCGAAAAACCGCTTAATAAAAGCTGTTCCGTATAGGCCAGCAATTTATGTAGAATTTTAATATTGTCTTATTATTTTATTTTTCTTCTAAACCATATACTTGCCTTGGAGTAAGATACTCTGAAAATTTATCTAATAACGCTAAGCGTGTGAGATAACATAAATGACATTCATCTACATATGTATCTTCATGCTTAACTTTATATTTTTTTACTAATTGAGCAGGACCACCTCGAATTAAGGGACCACATATGGGATGAGATT
>DAOUUT010000004.1 GCA_030668025.1 Promethearchaeota archaeon | reverse complement strand
GTAGTATCAAGAGCCTTAAGAGATGCTGGCATGGAACTCATTTTTGGAGGTTTTCAGAATGCAAAACAGATCGTAGAAACAGCAATTCAGGAGGATGTTGATGTTCTTGGTTTATCCATACACAGCGGGGCTCATTTCGCATATACAAAACAGGTGATTGATCTTTTAAAGGAAAAGGGAGTGTTCAACGACATTCTCGTCTTAGTAGGAGGGGTTATTCCAGCACAAGACTTCCCAAAATTAAAGGAAATTGGAGTTGCTAATGTATTTGGACCTGGAAGTGTCACAAATGATATTGTTGAGTTTATTAAAACTCATCTCAAAAAATAAAAAAAACATGTTTAATTTTTTTATTTATAATTATTATTTTATATCTAAAATTTATCTGAGGATGTATCTTATTGACGAATGATGATATAATAGAATCTTTAATTAACAGATTTAAAAATAAAGATAAAATTGCTTTAGCGAGATTAATAACTATTGTTGAAAACGAACCTTTGAAGGCTTCTAAGATTTTTAAGCATTTTGAAACCATAAAACACGATTCTTATATTATTGGGCTCACAGGTTCTCCTGGTGTTGGAAAGAGCACTTTAACCGGGGCCATAGCTCAAAAAATGTTAGACGAAGGAAAAACTGTAGGCATTATTTCCGTAGATCCAACGTCTCCTTTTACTGGAGGAGCATTTTTAGGGGATAGAGTTAGAATGACTAATATCTGCTTACACCCTAACGTTTTTATGCGTAGTCTCGCATCAAGAGGATATAAAGGAGGGATTTCAAGAGCGGTTTTTGACATTAGCATGCTATACGAAGCTTTTGGCATGGATATAATCATTATTGAAACTGTTGGCGTCGGACAGGCTGAATTTGATGTGTACAATTTAGTATATACTGTTGTTGTAATTTTAGTTCCTGGCTACGGAGATGTTATTCAAATGCAAAAAGCAGGGATTATTGAAATAGGAGATATTTACGACGTTAACAAAAAGGATTTAGGAGGAGAAGACATAGCCGTACAAATTGAAATGATGCTCGATGATACCATATTTCAAAGCGGGTATCGACCCGCAGTTGTATTGACTGATGCAATCAGTGGTGAGGGTATAGACGAACTTCTCCAAAGTATTTGGGATCATAAAGAACATGTTGAACTTTCAGGAAATATTACCGAAAAGAAAAAAAATCGATTTTCTTACAAAATTAAAGAACTTCTTTTTACTAAAGTCGAAAAGCTTATCATGGAAAATTATGTAGACGAAAACGAAGTAACAAATATTGTAAAAAAAGCTTTGGAAGACGGTAAATTCAATATCTATAGCTCTATTCATAAAATTTTTGATAAAATAACCTTAGAAATAAAAAAAAATAGTTAAATCTTTTTATTTATAGAAATGTTCAAAAAGTGCTCCTCAACCCTTTTTTAAGCTAATTTCTTCTTAATTTTTAGTATTAAAATATAAAATTACCCCATTTTTTCTTGTTATTTTTCACTTAAAAAATATCTTTTTATTCTCTTTCAACTAATATAAAATAATTATACTAAAAAGAATGAAAGATTATGAATAAAACTGCAATTATTTGAACTAAATCTGGTAAAATCCAAGGTTATAAGGAAAAAGGATTAGATATATTTAAAGGAATACCTTATGGAGAACCCCCTTTAGCCGACTTACGATTTTCTCCTCCCGTTGCGAAAAAGAATTGGGATGATGTGCTTGATACTACCAAATATGGTTCTTGTGCTTTTCAAGGATATACTCGGCTCGAAGAAATTACGGGCAAACTTAAACCAGAAAGCGAGGATTGCTTAACGCTTAATATTTGGACGCCTGCTGCAGATAATAATAAACGTCCAGTAATGTTCTGGATACACGGTGGTGCTTTTATTATGGGGGGTGGGATCGACCCTATGTATAACGGCTCAAACTTAGCACAGCGTGGGGATATTGTAGTGGTTACTATTAATTATCGGTTAGGAGCTCTAGGTTATCTATATCTTCCTGGAGTTACTGCTAATGTAGGACAACTTGATCAAATATTAGCTCTAGAATGGGTTCATGAGAATATTGAATTATTTGGCGGTGATCCCACTAATGTTACGATTTTTGGTGAATCAGCCGGAGGTTATTCGGTTGTTACATTACCTGCAATGCCCGCTGCTAAAGGGCTTTTTCGCCGTGTTATTGCTCAAAGTGCCCCTGCTATTGATCCAAAGGTAACCAAGAAACCTACAAAACGATTGATGCGTATGTTAGGAATTCAAAAGGGTGACCTTAATGCGTTGCGTGAATTATCACCCAAAAAAATTATTGAAGCACAAAACAAACTTCTCGCAGAAGACCCTACAAATCTCCTTGCTTTTCGACCTTTAATTGATGGTGATACACTACCCATACACCCATTAAAAGCGTTTCAAGACGGTAATTTTGGGAATATTGAATTTATGATAGGCACTAATCTAGAAGAGGCTAAGTTGTTTACAGCTCTTGATCCGGAAATAAATAAAATGGCTGATATTGACGGGGAAAATCTTTTAATCGGATATTTAGGCCGATTAGGTATTGATATAAGCAAGAGCAAAGAAATAATCGATACTTACAAGAAGGCGAGGGAAGGAAATTTTTCTACAGAGCCCAAAGAGATAATGAACGCTCTTATCACGGATTATATTTTTCGCATTTCAACGATACAATTGCTTGAAGCTCAGAGTACACATCAGGTCAATACGTACAATTACTTGTTTACTTGGCCGTCCCCTGAATTCGATGGAGTGTTAGGGGCCTGTCACGCTCTCGAAATACCATTCGTTTTTAATACGCTTGATGTTCCTGGAATGGCGGATCTTACTGGTAATGATCCTGAAACTGAAGTCATTAGCAATAAAATAATGGATGCTTGGATTGCATTTGCTCGTACTGGAAATCCTAACCACGACGGCATTCCTAAATGGACCCCTTACGATATTGAGAAAAGATCGACAATGTTAATCGGTAAGGAATTTAAAGTAGTTGAAAAATTTCTCGATAAAGAACGAGCTGCTTGGGATGGTATTATTTAACGTATTTAGATATCTAACTTTTTTTTTATTCTTTTTTAAGCCATTCTTTAATTGCTACCTTGACAGAACGACGCATTTCTAAAGAATAGTCTGCTCCTAGCTTAGCAAGATAAAGATTTTGTCCCAAATTTTGTGCATCTTTTATGTGCATCCTTCCCTTTTCATCTTTAAGCATTTCAGTAAAATTTTGTTCGCTCAACCGTGAATATTTGTTGGTAAAATGGATAAATTTTTCAGGAAAGCGTGATGTAAGCGGTATTTTATTTTTATCTCCTTTTGGGTAACCAAAACACAACATTGTTATGGGAAATACCCATCTGGGAAGAACGAACATCTCTCGATGAGTTTCATAGTTTTCCATAATATCTCCGATATAACACGAACCAATACCTAAAGCCTCGGCAGCAATAACTGCGTTTTGGGCCGCGATCAATGCATCGCAACTAGCAAGAAGCAAGTCAGATTCTTGTGGTGTTTGAAAATCTAGACTCCTTTCTTGGCACATTTCTTTTACTTTGCAAACCTTAAAATAATCCCACCAGCGTTGCATATCTGCTAAAAACAATAGAACTAGAGGCGCTTTCGCAATATGCGGCTGATTATCACAGGTTACTACTAACCTATCCTTTAATTTTTGGTCGGTTACTTGTATGATGGAATAAAACATCATTTTCCCTGCCGTAGGTGCCCTCATTGCGCCTTGAACGATCGCATTAATCTCGTCTTGAGTTAAGGGTTTTGGATCGTACGCACGAATCGTTCTTCTATTCTTAATTATCTCTATAGTTTGATTTTTTTGATTTTTTTCATCCATAAGAAATTCACATTAATACTTATTAATTACATTTTAACAGTTTTGGAAATTTAATTTGCTTTGCTAATTCTTTTTGAATTATTTTATTTAATAGCTCTTCTCGTTCATTGCCTGAAAGAACTTCTAATTTTCTTATCTTTAAAGGATCAACCTTCTCTCTTAATAGGTCTATTTCTTTAACGGTAGGGGGTTTAGATTCTTTTAGATCATTCGGAATAATCAAATCAAATCCTGTTGATTCTTTAATGGTATTTATATCGACACCTGGATGAATTGATGCCAACCTCATTCTTTTGCTTTTTCCATCAAAATCTAAATATGCTAGATTAGTTACGACACATTGAGGGCCAGATCCTCCACATATCGATGGCTTTCCTTCAGGGAATCCTGCTCCGGAGATGAAGAAGAGCTTTTCTGTTGATACAAAAGTTCTTGAATCATGTCGGGGGGTATATAAAAAAGATCCTCTTTTATAGAACATACTAAAATCTAAAATTCCTGCGGCTCCAGGTAGTCTAATTTTAGGCTTCTCCCAATCTCCTATACATACATTATTAGAATTCCCATATTGGTCAATCTGAGCCGGTCGAAAAAATTCTATGGTTGTTAATTTTTCAGAAGGAAGTGACTCCAAAGTACATTCAACAGAATTTTGGAATCTATACGCTCGTGCTGTATTCATTTCTAAATAAAGAAGAGAAACCTGTCGTGGTTCAATAACAAAAGTATTTCCCATAATGTAATGATAAATTGCATCAGGGGCATGTGTTAATTTTGCTAGAGTAAAAGCTGCCCAGACCATTGGTGTTGCCACCCCTACGATCATAATATCGTCATTTCTGACTTCTCTCGCCATTAAAACTGTCATTAATTCATCTATAGTATAATCTTTTGAAAATTCAGTCATACTTTTACCTCCTATAATAAAATATTTAAAATGGTTTGAACTCCTCCAGCTTCCTCTAAATACTGCGCGGAATTTTTTCCAGTAATGTATTTTTCTTTATAATTTTTAAAATCTGCTTTTAAATATGCTTGAATATGAAGGGGATCGAAAGTATAGAAGGGATAACAACTTGTAGGATGTGCCCCGTAAGGGATCTTAACTACCGCGGTGGTTGTTTGCATTGGTAATTGCGCTTTCCCTGGTAAATACCTAATATCCTCTGTTTCGACTAATTTTTCCGTTATTATAATCGTTTTTTTAGCGGTTTTTGCCATATCGTCATCCATCCAAACAGCTCCAGCAATATTTCCATTTCCATATTCATCTGCATAAGGAACGTGTAAGATCGCCACATCCAAATCTATTCTGGGCAATGCCATTAACTCTGTATCTGAGCCCAAGGGATCTTTAAATTGTTTAATATCATTCCTTACTTTTGGCATATCAGTTCCTATAATACCTTTTAAAGGCATGAAAGGCACTTTCAAATAGGATGCTCTTAATCCTAGAGCGATAGAAGCTTCACTTTCTTCAGAAATCTTTATTGATCCGGACTCAACAGCTTTCCTATAATTTGGAGCCATACCAAAAATTTCCATTCCTACGAAACAGGCTCTCACTTGAGACGCACAACCTGCAGCTATAAGCATATCAATTTCGATCCCTCCAACAAAAGTGCAAAGAGATAAGTCCTTTTTATCTTGTCTAATTATCTCTCTACATGCTTCTATTGGTTTTCTCCAAAACGAAAGTCCACCAAAACCAACTAGATCACCATCTTGAACATAGGTAGAAATTGCATCGTCTAAGGTCATTAATTTACTTTTTCGAATTTTTGGTCTCCTCACTTCATAGAATATTGAATTTTTGATATTCAAACAATATTTAGAAACAATTTTTGTTTTATAAAAAAACTTATTTATTTATTCTTTTTAATTGCCTTTTCAATTTAAGGAAAAATTCCTTAAATTATCTACTCTGGAGTAGATAATTGAAAAGAAATGGGATATCTCGTACTTACATTATTAGTTTTTTATCTAATTTTAAATACATTTAATATTATTTATTATTCATTATACACATTATAAATTAATTTGAATTTAACTTATAAGGTAAATAATTATGGGAATCTCAAAATATAAAAAATCTCTATTTCTTGATGGAATATTAATCGCACTTATTATCCTAATATTTCTAATTTTAGAACCTATACGAGGAGATCAAGATTTTTCACAATTAATTCCTGGTAAAGGATTCGTAGAAACTATTCTTCTTTTTGTTTTCATTTGGCCTATTGGTGCAATAATTGGTGGATTTCTTTTTGGTTACATATTATCGCCATTTTTTTTATTTATTCATAAGAAAACAATTGGTTTAACGATGGATTATGGAATTCAAGAAAATCTAAAATCGCAGAAATTTAAAAGTATGTATAAGGGAATTTTTCCAGCATTATTGGCTATTAATTTATCACTGATGTTCGCTTTAGATAATAATATAGCTAATGAGGTTGTATATAATATCGGTGACATTAGTAATATGCCAAGTACAGTCTATCTTATTGCTTTTTTAATTATTTTATCAATTACTATAATTATAGCAATGGGATTATTTTCACCTGTTTGGTTCCTAAATGATGCTGGAATTGTATATAGCAATCAAGAAAAAGTTAGAAAAAAACAATTAGAACAAAATATTATAGGTCGATCTGTCGGAGGATGGTATATGAATCTGATGAAAGGTTATGCTGGAATAGCAGTAATATTTTCATATTATCAATTAATTTCTATATTCTTAGCTGAAATGACTGGGGTGATGTTAATTCCAAATCTAATGTTATTATTACCAATGATGTTTCTTATATCAATTGCGTCAATTCCTGCATTTATTATTTTAGATCTCACTAAAGAACACAGGAATAGGTATATAAGAAAATGGGCAGAAAAATTTGGAATTACAAAAAAAGTAGCAATATCCTTTCAAGAAATTAGTTAACCATTTTATTTTTCTTTATACTTTCTTTTTTTTCACTTAATAGAAATAATGCTAAAAACAATATAAGAAATAAATATTAGGTCTTCTTTGCTTTATCTAATTGTTTCTTTAATTTTACGAAGAATTCGGGGGTTGACATTTGATATGGTATAGGGTACCTCGTTCCCGCTCTGTGAGTCTTTTCCATACCTTCTATTATTTCGTCAATAATTCCCATAGGTATTGAGGCAATTAAATCCGTATCAGTTGCCATTCCAAAACGACGATCGCCAAGACATGGGAACGCAATCTGTAGTTCACCCGTAAGAATGGCTTTTGAAATAGTATCCGCACAAACACCATCACAAAAAGTTGACATTGAAACTCTCCCTCCTTTTTTCCATAAAGAACCCTGGATTATTCTCATAATCTGAGCAGAATTACCCCAAATTAGAATCAAATCGGGATCAAATTCAACGCGACTTAAAGCGCCAGAAACAATTGCAGAATATTGCCCAAGTGGTAATTTAGGCATTGTAGCAGTGGTTTTCTTTGCTGCTTCTTTTGTCTCATTGTATCGTCCCACGAAAAAAGCGCCCTCTTCGAAAAGTTTATGCGATTTTTCAAATCCAAGACTTATTTCGGCTAGCGGGCATAAATTATCCTCCTTTACACAACCCATAGTCCATCCATAATACCTTGCATAACTGAAAATTTGACAAAGCGCTATTTGTTTTTCTGTTTTTTTTAAAAATTTAATATCATTTAATTCTTCGGGATTCCGCAGTAATTTTACGGCAACGGGGAATGTAGCTAACCGAAGGTATTTATTTAGATCCTCATCTGTTTTTTTGTATTTACTCATCTTTATTCTACCCTTTTTACGAATTTTAATTAATTACCTGCACTAGACTCGTGTAGTTTAGCACATCGTAAGCCTGGAGTAATTACCGTAGCTAAACAACCATTGCAGAAAATGCAATCTACTTCTTTGTTTCCAATGCCTTTCATCCATCTATTAGGAAGATCTGGTTCTCGGATTAGAGGTCTAGAAAATGATACGAAGTCAGCACTTTCATTAGTTAATATTTGCTCTACTAGATCGAGGGAGTTAATACCTCCAATTAGAATAACGGGTATATCAAGAACTTTCTTGAATTCTTTTGCATAAGCTAGATTATAAGCCGGTTCATTCATCGTTCCAATAAACATTCGACTTTCTGGTAAAAAGGTTGATTTCCAACCAAGATCTTTCTTTTTTAATTTTGCAACTTCCCATATTCCTGCACTGACTTCAATTGCGGCATACCCTATTTTTTCTAACCTTCTGGCAACCTCAGTAGATTCACTTATAGTAGTTCCTCCCTCCACAAAATCAACACCATTCATTTTTATAAAGATGGGAAAATCCTTTCCAACCAACTCAACACTTTTATTATAAATTTCTTCAAGGAACCTAGTTCTATTCTCTATGCTCCCCCCATAATCATCCGTTCTTTTGTTTATATAAGGGGAAAGAAATTGAGTTATGAGATAACCATGAGCTCCATGCAACTGCACTGCGTCGAAACCAGCTTCTTTTGCTCTTCTGATCGCTTGGGAGAAAGCATCAACTGTATCTCGTATTTCTTCTCTAGTCATTTCGCGTGGTATTTTTCTAGTTAACTTTTCCTCCTGAGCAGAAGGGGCTATTGTATTTTCAAGATGACGAGATTGATGCCCACAATGTGCAATTTGTAAAGCAACTTTGCAATTATCTCCATTTTTATGAACTGTTTCAGCAATTCTACTTAAACCCGGTATATAATCATCTCTACTAACTCCCGTTTGTTTTTCGAATGCTTTACCACTCTCTTGAACATATGCATAACCCGTAATTATTAAACCTACTCCTCCTTTAGCTAAAGTTTTATAAAGTTCGACGTGCTGATCAGTAATATATCCTTCTTCAGTTGCCATTCCTTCAAATGTAGCCGATCTTACAAATCGATTTTTAATCTCTATTGAACCTAGTTTTTTTGGTTTTGAATACATGTTAATATCACATTAAAATTTGAATTACAAATACAAACAATAAATGAACTTGACTGTTTTTAAACATTTATTCTCATATTAAAGAATAAGGAAAAATTTCATTTTGTATAAAATTTCTTATCTTTCTAAAGTTTTTTCTTTAAGTTTTACTTTTCTTTCCATTACTTTATCGAATAAATCATCCATTGTTGGATAAGGAATGAATTGTCTTTCTCTTTTTTGGAGTTTAATTGCTTCAGAGGAACATTTAATAACGCAATTTCCACATCCTATACAACGTTTCCGCTTGATCGAGGATATATCATCAACAAGCGTTATTGCCTCCATTGGGCAGATCTCAACGCAAATTCCACAACCTGAGCATAGATCAGATTCCACATCAGCGTAAAAGTTAGTTATTGTAAGATCTCCGGGATTTGGTAATAATTTAATTTTTGATAAGCCTTCACAACAGCAACTACAGCAACTACAAATAACTGTTAAGTTTTGTGAGTTGTCTGGTTGAAGTACTAGTCCTTCTTCCTCATTTTTTCGTAGAATTTCAAGAACTTCCTCTTTACTTATAGCGCGCCCCCATCCTTGTTCTATATATAATTCTGCTGCAAATCCAAATGCTAAACACACTTCTCTTCGAGAAGTAGCTTTACATGGTTGTTCTAAGATGTCCTTTATTTGCCTACAAATACAATTGACTACCATATATGGTCCATCAGTTGTATCAAGAAGCTTTATGACATCATCGTAACTACTAATAGAATGTTCAGATTCTATACTTTGTTCTACAGGAATTACCCGTAATTGAGCGCCTTTTACTTTAATAACTTCCGCAAGCCATTTATTACCAAAATAATCGTGAAAATCTTCTATAAATTCCTTTGTGAGCTTGTTTACTTGGAACTCAAACATTCCAATCATGAGTAGAGCATTACCGTAATATTTCTTTTCTGCTTCCCTTTTAAACATAAGAAGTCCTTTTTGAACCATTTTATCTAAAACTTGTTCTAATTCTTCTTTTGAAATTCCGGTCTCTTTCGCACGTTCGTAAATGGTATTTAAAGGTTCTAGGTCTCTCTCCCATCCAAATTTTAAAAACATAGCAATTATCGCTTCTTGGGGCGCGAATAGACGCTTTAATAACTTAATATCGGACCCTGATTTTGTTGAAGGAAATCCTAATGGCATTTTATCAAGATGCTCCTGTAATTTTCGATACAGGGCAATGTTTTCGTTGTTTAAACTCATAATAATTCCTTTAATTTTTTTATTTTAATCTTAATGCTGAAAATTATCAAAACAACTAGTTAAAGAATATCTTAATGATATAAAATATATCCTAATGTAATACAATAAAAGGTTGTTTATTATTCAAAAAAGAATAAACTAAGGATTTGTGCAAGTTTATTTTTATAGATTAATTAAAGGAACTTGATAATTATGGTCGAAAGAAAAAGATTAAATGTCGGTCTTGTACAAGTTTATTTTGGTCGGGGCAAAGGTAAGACCACTGCGGCTTTAGGACAAGGCTTTCGGGCGACGGGTCATGGATTTAAAGTATATATGATTCAATTTATGAAAGGATACCCTCAATATGGAGAAGTTACGGCTATAAAGGGAATTCCAAATTTCGAATTGAAACAGTTTGGAACGCCAGATTTAATCGCAACTCCTGGAGAAATTGACTTTGAAGAAGGAAAAAAAGGTATGGCGTTTGCTGAGAAGGTGATTATGAGCGATGATTACGATGTCGTTATTCTTGACGAAATTGGTGTTGCTGTCGAATATGAAATCGTAAATCTTGATGATGTATTAAAATTGATTGACAATAAACCTGAAAAAGTTGAATTAATTATGACTGGTGGACCTAAGATGCATCCTAAAATTAAGGAGCGCGCAGATTTGCTCACTGAAATGAGAATGATCAAACATTACTACTCTTCAAAAGGGATTAAAGCTCGCTTTGGCATTGAATATTAAAAAAAGAAGAAGAATTAAAAATAGGCGTTATATTGAAAGTATCGTTAGCGTTTTTAAAGCGGAAAAATGTAGACATAAAAGATGTCGTCGTAGATCACTACAAATATCTTGGTAAAAGAAAGAATTCGCTAAAAATTTACGAATCTTCGCCTAAATATATGATTTTCTCACCATTTAACATAACTATTGATCATATAGATCGTTTAATGCTAGTTAATTTCGAAGAAGACCCTATTTACTATGCAATTGAACTCCAGATTTTTCGTATAGCTGGTGAAAAATTGCCTATAGTAATTATGTATAGAAAAGATGACTTGATAGACATTTATTATACCAATGAAGCAATTATCGAACAAAGAAAGAAATTGATTGAGGATTTATTGACTAATGTTTCGTTTAATCAACTTGAAGAAATTGATTTTAGATTTCAAACAGACGATTTGGGTTTAGACGCTTATCTATTTTTGAAAGACAAGTTAGAAAAAGACATTGAATTTAAAATTAAGGAAAATACGCTTGGAAGAGAATTAACTGCGATGCTAACTCCCATTGGTATCGCTAGCAGAAAACCACAGTATTTTCCGATAGTATATCTCAACGAGTTTGGTATGGTAATCAAAAAAGATACGGAAATTTTTATAAAAATTCATGGATTTTTAAGAAAACCAGTTGAAATACCAGTTCGAATGAACGGTATGTGTATTTATTTAGCGCGATACTCCTTAGAACCGATTATTGGTAACTGGAATAGTTCTTTTAGTGGAAACTTAAACCCAATACTTGTAAATTCTTCTAATTTAAATGTAATAAATGAAAATTTAACTTATGAAATATTTAACAATAAGGGCTATTACGAGATAGAAAAGATTTCTGGAAAGAATGAAGTAGGTCACGCTATTTCTTTTGAATTTTCTCCCGCAATCCCTAATTTAATTGCCTTAAAAAGTAATATGAAAATTAAAGGTAAATTCTCTTGTTGTATTGACGACAGAAAGGGTATATTTGCAGGTAAATACTATATAAATCGTGTAGGTGATATAATTTCACTTAATATTCAACCAATTAAAGGATGGCAACTATTTCCAGGAAAATTATGGTTAAAAACTTACAAATGGACTGCCGTCATAGATATTATTGATAATGATAATATTAGAATTCAGTCCTATTGGTACAGGATATAAATCTATTGTATTGATATGCCAACACAATATCATAAAGATATGAAAGAACAGAATTAAATTTTTTAATGTAATCTCGAAATAATCCCATCGAAATGATTATCAAAAGATAAGATTGCTTTAGCATTGAATTTAGAGAGTTCTACTTTTTATTCTTTTCTAATTCTTTTCTAAATAAGAAAAATTTCCAGTAAGGATGCGCAAGAGTATAAAATAAAGAATTAGTAATTTTAGAAATAGAGAAAAAAAATATAAAAATTTAGTAGAAATTAAAAATTTATTGTTAATTTAATAGCAAAACGACAGCTTCACCATCGGTGACAAGATCTTCGTTTTGATTATAAACTTTTGTATCGCATCTAACGAACTTTAGCTTTCCGTCTTTTTTAGTAAATTTTTCCTTGACTGTAGCTACGGCCGTTAATTTATCGCCAAAAAATACGGGTTTAATGAATCTAACGGTTTGTTCACCATAAAGTATACCTGGGCCAAATAACTCTACGCCTAGGGATGCTGAAATTAAACCCACACTAATAACTCCGTGAGCAACTTGTTTCCCAAACATTTGAGTCTTTGCATATTCCGGATTCACATGTATAGGGTTGTAATCACCAGAAACTTCTGCAAATTTCATAACATCTTCTTCAGTGATCGTTTTTGTGAATTTCGCAGAATCCCCTACCTTATAATCATCAAATTTGACTGGTTCTAAATTTGAATTCGTCATAATTATAAATTAATGAAAAAGTAGATAAAAACATTAATGTTCCAATTTTATAAGAATGAAAAATTTAATTCCTTAATAATTCAATTTGATATAATAAAAAAAAAGTGAAAAAAAAAAAATGAATAAATTAGCGAGAAAAGTCGCTTTAGTTGGAGCCGGTATGTGTAAGTTTGGAAGAAATTTCCCACTTAAACGAAATCCCGATATGTGGGTTGAAGCGTGGTTAAATGCTGTCAAGACAGTAGATAATGGTATTGAACCTAAAGATATTGACGCGTGCTATGTCGGTAATTATTCTTCAGATTTATTTAACCATCAAGGACATTTAGCTCCTCAGATGGCAAACTTGGTTGGATTGACTCCTAAACCTGCTTCTAGATTTGAAGGTGCGTGTGCTAGCAGTGGCATTGCCTTAAGACAAGCAGTTATTGCTATTGCCTCAGGCATACATGATGTAATTGCCGTAAGCGGAGTGGAATGTATGACGGAAGTATCAACAACCTTAGTCACCGACATTTTAGCTACAGCCTCCGATTCTATTTTCGAATATCCCGCGGGGGCGACATTTCCAGGGCTTTATGCAGCAATTGCTTCGGCTCATTTCCATAAATATGGAACTACAGCAGAAGATTTGATGAGAGTTGGAATAAAAAACCATGAAAATGGGAAAGAAAATCCCTTTGCTCAAATGCAACAATCGATAAAAGAAATGATGGCCAGTAAAATAGTTAGATATAAAGAACAAGGTAGAGATATTCCCGATTGGAAAGATGAATTTGATTTTCTTAAAAGTTCTTCGAACCCAATGATAGCATCTCCTTTAAGATTATTTGATTGTTCTTTGATTACAGATGGTGCGGCATGTCTATTTCTAGTGGCCGGTGATGTAGCAAAGAAATTTACTGATACGCCAATTTGGATAACAGGTACTGGTCAAGGAAGTGCTGCTTTATCATTACATGATAGAGATAATTTAACGAGTTTTGTAGCTACAAGAGAAGCAGCAAGACAAGCGTACGAAATGTCCGGTCTGAAACCAAAAGATATTCAAATTTGTGAGGTACACGATTGTTTCACGATTGCCGAGATACTCGCGATGGAGGATTTAGGTTTTTACGAGAAGGGTAAAGCTGTGGAAGCCATAAAAAATGGAGAAACTAAGCTAGATGGAAGTCTCCCAATTAACACTTCTGGTGGACTTAAGTCAAAAGGACATCCTGTAGGTGCTACAGGGGCTGCTCATGCTGTAGAAACTTTTAAACAGATGCGAGGTATTGCTGAGAGAAACAGACAGGTAAAATTCGATGTTGAAAGAGCTATGACACATAATTTAGGTGGCTCTGGTGGTACATGCGTGGTTCATATTTATGAAAAATAGAGGTGAAAAAAAAAATGACAGAAGCAGATAAAGAGTTTACAATAGAAAGTTATTTGGATTATATTCGAAATAAAAAATTGATGGGTTCAAAATGCAAAGATTGTGGCGAACAATATGTTCCTGTTAGAAGATTATGCACGAAATGTAATTCAACTAATATGGAATGGGTTGAGATGTCAGGAAAAGGTAAAATTGCTGCCTTTACAAGCATTACTGTAGGTACACCTTTTTTTGTAGAGAAAGGTTACGGTAGAAAAAAACCTTATTGTTTCTCGGTTATTAAGCTTGACGAGGGACCAATGGTTAGTGGTCAATTAATAGGTGTAGATGAAAGTAAACCAGAAACAATTAGCGTAGGTATGCCCGTAAAAGCCACATTTTTAGAGACAGAAATTAAAGGTGAAATAAAAACAGATTTAGGTTTTGAACCACTTTAAACAAAATAAATATATTTTTTATTTTTTATTTTTATCATAATAATATAAAATCATTTGAATGTATCTTATTATTGGTGGATTCATATAAAAAAATCTCACAAATTAATCTTAATCACATCGATTGTGCTAATCGTGGTAATCCCTATTACTATCTCAATTATTATCTTATCGACTAGTAATACATTCACAAATTTTAATGTTGATTTATATTTTGACGGTGATAATGCGTATGCATATGTAGAAGATCAGTTAAATATTAATACAACGCATTATAGAACGCCTGGAACTCAAGGTAGAGAAGATTGTGCACAATATTTCGTCTCAAAATTTCAAGAAATCGATCCTTCGATAAACTACATTCTTCATAACTTTACAATTCATTCGGTTGACTGCCAAAATGTGTTGTTTAAAATGAACGAAAACTTTACTAATATTTTGATTTTAGGCGCTCATTACGACTCAAGGGCGAGAGCCACAAAAGATAGCGTAAATCAGGACTTACCCGTTCCAGGCGCTAACGATGGTGCAAGTGGTAGTGCTGTTTTAATAGAACTTGCTAAAGTTTTATATAACAGAAGACAAAATCTGTCTGTACAAATTTGGTTTTTGTTTTTTGATGCGGAAGATCAAGGAATTGATTATAGCCATGGAATTTTAGGTTGGGACTGGTGCGAAGGATCTACAAAATTTGTACAAGACATTGAAATCTTTTATAATTCTTCTGAAGAACATTTTGATGCGATGATATTATTAGATATGGTTGGAGGAGCAAATCTAAAATTTATTAGCGAACAACATTCAACCTCCTTGTTATTGAACGAATTATTTGAGACCGGTAGAGAATTAGGCTATACTTCCCAATTTCCTTCTGATCCAATAATCAGTTCCATTACTGATGACCATGTGCCATTTGTAAACTATGGAATTCCCTCAGCAGATTTAATCATAAACTTTTGGGATAACCCCGCTTGGCCTTACCATCACACGACCGAAGATAATTTGGATCATATTTCAAATTATAGTCTCGAAGTAACGGGAAAAACAGTAGAGCAATTTATTTATAATAATTACTTAGAAACTAACAACCAATTTCAAGGAAATTTTCCGTGGAACGACGATTTTAACTTTCTTGATTCTGATTTCTTGACTTTAATTGCGATTGTTTTACCAATCATCGGTATAGCATCTGTTTTATTAATCGTTCGTTCAAGGTTAATCAAACCTAAAAATTCAGTTTAAATGAATATTACTTTTTATTTCTTTTTTCCTAACATTGCGCGATGATTGGTTTTGTCAATATATATTTCTAACAATTCAAAAGCGCTAAAAACACGCTTTAATTCTGCAATTGTAAAAAAATGATGAGGAAGCCCCTCCTCTGGACCTGATTGAGGAATATAGGTTCTTTTTTCGACTTTTTTCAATTTCCACTTACTGTTTTTTACGTTAAAAGCTTGAAGGAAAGGAACTGTGATAAAAATAAATCCTTTTGTTTTTAATACTCGCTCAATTTCTTTAACGGAAAAGAGTATTTCTTTCATTAAATTATGATGAATTACTTGAATTGAGATAATAACATCAAAAAAATCATTCGCATAAGGAAATTTTTGATCAATTCTCTGATGAGTTAGTTTTGCTGATAAATTTTCTTCGTCTAACCAATTTTTAGCAATCTCTAAACCTTTTGGCGATTTATCGATACCGTAAACATCAAACCCTTTCTTTGAGAAAAACAATAGATGCCGGCCAGTTCCACATCCTAAGTCTAAAATTCGTTGAACGCCATTTTCCTTAAAGATTTTGGTTAACCTTTCCATATCTTGATGTGGATTTGTAAAGACTTTACCTCGTTTTGTGAATATATCGTCCCAGTCAGGCATATCAATATGTAGGTAATTAATTCTCAAAAGAAAAAAAAAATTGTTTAATGTTCACATATATAGAAGTATCTTCCATACTTCTCTTTAAATGCTTCTGCGACTTCGTCTATTTTGGGACGAATAAATTCATAGCCGTCTTTAATACTTTCATATGTAACTGGAAGGGCTCCTAAAACCTCGCCGTCAACTTGACAGTTATAAGGCTCATCTTCAGGATTTTTCATTTCAATTCTCACTTTTTTGCTTTGATATTCAGAAATGTCTGGATGGGGTAAAAGCGATGCGTTATACATCTTTTTAAATTGAAGAAGAAGTTTAAATTTTCCAATATCTACTACGCTTATATCAAATAACCCATCATCAACTTTTGCTTTTTGACATATATACATCCCACCACCATAAGCTCCTCCATTACCTACTGCAGCCAAGTTTGCCATTCCTTCGTAAGAATCGTTATCCATTGTAACCCTTATCTCTCTACTTTTCCACGAGAACAAAGTTTTAAGAATAATCGCATTATAATTCTTTTCTTTATTTTCATTTGATCTTTTCGCAACTTCAGCGTCAAATCCTTGACTTCCAATACCCAGAAAGTACCGTTCTACTCCTTCGTCCGTTTTGGCGAACCCAATATCTGATTTACTAGTATTATTTTCTGCTATAATTTCGCATGCTCTTTTAATGTCAGGTGTGATTCCAATTGCCGCAGGGATATCGTTCCCCGAACCCATTGGGATAAACCCGCATAAAGCACCTGAATTAGAGCTAATAACGCCGTGAAAAACTTCATTACAAGTCCCATCTCCACCAGCTCCGATGACTCGATATCCTTCTTTTGCTAACTGGTTAGCTAGGCTAATAGCATGTCCTGCAAATTCTGTTTGGAATAACTTGTAAGAAATGTTAAAATCATCTAAACACTTTTTTGCATACGCTATATCTTTCTCGGTCTGTTCTGGTTTTCCAGCAATAGGATTATAAATTATTGCATAATCTGCTTCCATAATTAACACTCTATTTTTTTAATAAAAGAAACCCAATTTTTTATTTTTTATTATTTATTTTAATTGAACATTGAACTATTTAAAATTTATAGTTTCTCATGAAATATCTTAATCATTAAAACTTGTAAAATTATCATGCAGAAATTATTTTTCCTTCCAAACAGTTCCGCAACCGCAACGGTATTTCTTTCCATAAATTCTAGCGTAATCACATATTATTTCTGTCCGATCGATTATCTCATGGATTTTATACCAGTTTTCGTTATCGCATATTGGACATAATCTACGCCCCTCTGGTTTTGGATGTTATAAAATACTATCTATAGAACCATTTTTATATCAAAAGATCAAAAACCATATTAAATAATTCTATTCGATATTTTGAATCTCATATAAGTGTTAGAACAAAATATATATTACCCCCTTCTTTATTTAGACAAGAGAAAGGAGATTTTTAAAAAGATGGATACGAATAATTTGAAGAACTTAAAAGAAAAAGAAAAGGAAAAAGAAAAAAAGCCCGTATCTCACAAAAAAATAATTATTGCTGTTGTAATGATATGTATTGCGTTCTTCGGCTCCTTTTTGGTCTATTTTAGTTTACAAGTTGCTCTTAATACTGAAGCTCCTATAGTTATCGTAGTTTCTGGCTCAATGGAGCCCAATATTCGCGAAGGAGACTTATTATTTGTAATGGGCACCAATCCTGAAGATATAAAAAATGGTACAGCTGAAGAACAAAATGGAGATGTTATAGTATTTGACGCTCGCGGATTATGGGCTGGTGCTCCTGAAGAACCTATTGTCCATCGTGTCGTTGATAAGTATTTAGTAGGGGATACATGGTATTTCAGGACAAAAGGGGACGCTAACTTGCTATTTGATCGAGCCCCAGTCCCAGAATCTTGTATAATAGGGGTAGTAATTGGAGGGATACCATATATTGGATGGGTAAAGATTCTTTTAACAGAGTCTGGGTTATTAATTCCTTTACTAGTAATAATATCAGCGCTCCTCGTAATAAGCATAATTTATGATCTCTTTCTAAGTGAAGATGAAGATGAAGATCAAAAGAAAAGTAATGATAAAAACCAAGAATCTATTGAGAAGTAACCCCCAAAAACAATTAAATTAAATTAAATCAAATATTTGTTTATGGTTTATGTATGTTAAACTTATAAATATCAATAATTAATAAATATTAATTACACAATTTATTTTAATAAATTTGGTGATATTAAATGGCTTGGACTCCACCAACAAAATTTACTGTAATTTTAACGTTCCTCTTATTAGTGGGAGGATTGTTTGTATTAATTGAATTATTCTTTGGACTTACAGGTGTACTGCCAGCTTTGCCTCTTGGAACTTTTACCTCCATGGAAGTATGGGGCATGATTGGGATGGGACTAGTTTTTCTCGCTTGGTTTCTAATGTTTCTTGGAGTAAAATTAAAAGGTTTATAATTTTTCATATTTTTTTTTATTTTTTTTTATTAAGATTTTCCAAAAGTTACATTTGAATTACAAACCTTCTTAAAAAATGTTTTAGGGAAATAGATTGCTAAAACCTATTTAATTGAGTTGAAAATTTGAGTATGGAATATTAAATCACATTATTAGTAAGATAATAAAATTTTTATGAAGAAAAATATTTTAAAAAATGTAGTTTAAAAATCGTAATAAAAAAATTACGAGATAACAACGATACAGTACACAAAAAATACAAAACAAAAAAGTGAAAAAAAAATGCCTGAAGAAGAAAAGGAAGAAGAAAAGGAAGTAAAAAAGGAAGTAAAAAAACGAATGCCTCGAAAAGAGGAAAACAGTGTATTCGTTGGGCGTAGACCTACTATGAATTATGTTATGGCCACTATGATGATCCTAAATAAAGCAGTGGATTGCACAGTTAAGGCCAGAGGTAGAGCTATTTCCCATGCGGTTGATGTATGTGAGATTTTAAGAAATAGATTCTTAAAAGGAACTGAATACAAAGGAATTACCCTCAGTACCGAGCAACTCGAAGGAGAAAACGGGCAGACTAACAACGTTTCAAGCATTGAAATCGTGCTTGCTCCTCCAAAATAGAGAAAAAAATAAATTTCTCTTCGCCAAAACAAAATAACAAAAAACTACACTTTTTTTTCTTAATTTACCCCTCTTAGTTCAATCGTAATGTTTTGAATTGTTAACAAGATTTGATTTTTTTTACTCTGCATCAATAAAATAACACATTTACGATTAATGTCTTAAGTTCCATAGTGGTTCAAATAATGTAGTATTTGGAAAATTTTTGGAAAATTTATTAAGATATGACAAAACATTTAAAAACTCAAATGGTAGAATTAATATTAATAAAAAATCAATTATAATCTGATTTTTTAATACTTTATAAGAATTATAAGAAGAGGAAGAAAAAAATGGCTAAAGTAGAACCATTATATGTAAAATCAAAAGTTCGAGAGTATATAAAAGCAAAGGATTGTAACACAAGCTCAGGCGTGCTTGATGGAGATATCTTTAATGGTATAATAATAAAGATAGTTGACAACGCCATTCGGCGTGCTAAAGCAAATGGAAGAAAAACAGTTAAGGCACGAGACTTATAAACAAATTCATATTAAATTTCCACTTTTCTTTTTTTATTATATTATTACCTATATTTATGTTAATTCATTTAAAAAATTAGGATTTAACTTCTTTAAATTTGTAATACTTTAGAAATAGTTTTTAAAATAATAATAGAAATGTTTTACTTTATGTGTTCTTCAATTAGGTTATATACTTTTTCAAGGATTTCTACTTTTGGTAAAAAAGTTATTCGCATATGTCCTTTTCCATAATCTCCAAAACCAGAACCATAAACAGTGCAGACCCCCGTCTCTTTAAGTAAATCCACTACAAACTCTTTATCGTCTTTCCATTTTCCTAATTCCTTAAGATCTAATTTTGGGAAGAGGTAAAACGCACCATTAGGTTTAACGCAACTAATTCCCTCAATTTTACATAATCTATTGTACGAGTAATCCCGTCGTTCTTTTAATTTTTGTACCATTTCTACGGTGTGATTGCTTGATGTTCTTAAAATCTCTACTGCTGCGAACTGAGCGACAGAATTAGCCGATAGACGCGCCCTCGCCATTTTTGCTATGCCATTCTTTAATTCGTCGAGTTTGTTTTCAGGATCGTGGTAATAAAGATATCCGAGCCTCCACCCGGTTACTAAATGCGTTTTTGAAAAACCATTTAAGCCAATAATGGGAACATCTTTGGTTAAGGAGGCGGGACAGACATACGGCTTATCATATGTAATTTGATCGTAAATTTCATCAGATAAAATAGGTAAATCATATTCTCCAGCTAAATTTATTATTTCCTTAATTTTTTTCTCTCCGTACATGGCCCCAGTTGGATTATTTGGAGAGCATATTAATATTGCTTGAGTTTTATTTGTAATTTTTTTCCTCAAATCTTCAATGTCAGGCTCCCAATCATCATCCTCGTTAAGCGCATATTCGACTGGTTTTCCATCAAAAAAGTTAGCATAATTAATATATAATGGATACGATGGACCCGGTATGAGTAATTCTTTACTATTTTCGATTAGTCCTGCTACAATAAAATAAATTCCTTCAGTAACTCCTGAAGTAACCAGAATATCATCAATTCCAATTTTGAGGTTTTGTTTTTCATTAAGATTTCTACTAATTTCTTCTCGTAGCTCAATAACACCTAGTGAATTGACGTAATTATTTTTACCCTCGCGACTAGCTTTAAATAAAGCAGCTGAAATAAATTCTGGAGTAGGAAAGTCATAGGCAACTGGATCTCCAATATTTAAATGATAAACTTTTTTACCACTTTTAGCTACTTCATGAGCAACAGCAGCTATTTCTCTTATCGCATATTCCACGCCTTTTACTCTATTTGTAAGCACAATATTACACTTTATACGTTTAATAATTAATTAATATAATACACTTAAGTAAATAGAATGAGAATTAAATAAATTTTCTTTCTTGAGAATATCGAATTCTTGAGAACGTGCCTAATATAATTAAAAAAATTTAAAATTGGAACTCTCGATTCCTCAATTTGGACACCAAATGCCCTCTTGATAGAAGCTGAATTCCAAATTGAGTACTATAATCACGCGAGAAATCTGTGGTAATATTACAAATCATAATCCCCCCTTCTATATCGGGGATATCAACGCATGCTTTATGGAGTTGTCTTAATTGTGTAATAGATATTTCTCTTTTCCAATCTCGAATAAATACGCCATACCTACCGTGCTTCCCGTTATTAATAACAGCATTAAACGTCCAATATTTACCGGATTGTCCTTTTAATTTTTGCGGCCCATTAACAAATTCATATTTCTCAGAAAAAATTTTCTCGGTTAATTCAGATAAGGTTTTATCTCCAAACGACATAAAATCACATTTAGTTTTAATAAATTATATTTCCTTCGTAATATATAAATCTTAGTTTAACAGATATAGATAATAATCTTAAAAATAAGTAATACGTAGATATTATCTTCAGAATATTCAACATGTATTAAGATTAATAACTATTTAACTATCCGACAAAATCCCTTAATGACACAACATTATTAAACAGAGAATAATTTGCTGTGGTTAAACAATTTAAATAAAGGATAATCGCCACAGATATCCGAACTATTCTTTTTAATGTATGGATATAAACTAAGTCGTAGGAATTGGATTAATTTGTTTGCTGTGACTTCACAGATATTATTACAGCTCAAGAAGTTATCAGAGAGAAAATTACATTTACTATTATGAATAAAGCAAAATTTTTTCATTTGTAGAGACAAACCTTCAGCGGATAAGACACCGATATGGTCCCATAAATCTTTAAACCCTCCTAAATGACTTGGAGCAATACTCATAAGCTCTTCTTTTAAACGTTTAAACTTCAATGTTGAATTTCTACTATCTTGATGACCTAATCTATCTTTAATTAACCTAAATTCTTTTTTAGCTTCAATATGACATAGAAAAATGTATTTTTGCAAAAGTTTTTGGGCTTTTTTTGCCTTCGCGATATCAATTATTTTCCATCCAGAGCTTTTCTTACAACTAATATCATTATTATTCGGATTTGAGAATCCTGTAGGATAAATCCAACATTGGGGAGGTTTAATTCCAGATTTGTGAATCAAACATCCATTTATTTCTTTATTAAATAAAAAACATTTTCCCGTTTTTTCATTAAACCTTAATTGAAAAGTAAATATATTGCTTCTAATGAAATCTCTTTTACTGGCATATCCTCTTTTAATATATTCTTCAGCTAGAATTTTTGGAACATCAATTTTGATAGAACAACAATTTCCCCTACAAATTTGAGGATCTATACAATTAGGTCCTTCAATGGCGGATTTCATTAAAACGTTAAATTGCGCGATAATTTGCCAAAAGTAAAAATTATTTTGATCTTTCAACTTAATTAAATAATCCTAATTTTGATTTAAAAATTCTTTATTTCCTAAAATTTATATTTTTGAAATTTATTTTTTTTTTATTCTTTATTTAATTTAGAATCATCATTAAATAACAATTTTATAGGCCCTAGTACAGTTAGATTTAAAGAAATTCCTTTAGAAAATTTAAATAGGTTCATTAATGCAGCAAAAATATACGGAAAATATTAATTTTTAATGAGAATGAGTTTTAAGTGTAATCTTATTGTTTTTGGAATTTATTCATCTCTTTCTTTATTCTTTTTTGAACGCTAGTGACTTCAAGTTGATATTTATCAATTATTTTAATTTTTTTATCAATCACAGAGGAATTAGAAGATTTCCTTTTTTCAATTTCAGTTCTAATTAAGTTATTATACGCTTTTATTTGTTCTAAAGAATTAATTATATTTTCTAAATAATCTAGGTTTTCTTTATTATTTGCCGAATTGACTGTTTGGTCTTTATGCTGTAGAAAAGCATAAAAGATATTCTCAGGTTCGATATCGTAAGATTGACTTTTTGAATAAGGCTCTAGCCGTACTTCATCTAATATGTTAGATTCATAGTTAATGGATATATTTTTCGTAGAAGAAATGTCAATAAGCTCATCTGCTCTTGATTGGTCGATTGTCTCGTCTAATTCTTCAAAATCAATATCCAATTTTAATTCGTCTAATTCAACTTGAGTCATCAGTGGTGTAAATCTTACTTGTAAATGTTTCTTTCCATAAAAATTCTCATCATAACGAATTATTTGGGTATATGTTTGGATCAAATCTTCGCCAATTGGAGCGAACAAAACGCCTTCGTTCGGATCGAGTTGTTGTAATAATGCAGATATTCGATCTTCTTTTATAGCACCAGTTACGAGGATTTTTTGCCAAGGATATCGTTCACTAAATCCTAATAAAGGATTTCTTACGATAACTTCAACTTTTTCAAGAAGATTTGCTTTTCTTAAATTTTCTAAAGTAACCTTTGCAATCTTTGGATTTGCTTCTATTATTACAATTCTACCATTTGGTGCTAATTTATGAGCTAACGCTGCGATATATCCGCTTTTTGCTCCTAAAATAAGTAAATCGTCATTTTCATTCAGGATTAATTCTTGTAACATGATCGAAATCATATGGGGGGCAGAGATCGTTCTAAGTGATTCTGGTTGCTCTCTATTGAAGTAAAATAGAACTGGGGCATCGTTGTAAATTCTAACTTGATCCTGTATTTCTTTTGGTATAAATTCTTTTAGAGGAACATCTAAAAATGCCTGAAATAGCCTAATATCTCTCAAATAGCCATTAAAATATAGCGTAAATAACAACTGTATTTTTGAACGAAATAATTTACGATTTTCCATTTTGTCTACAAAATATTGATAAATATTATAATTATTATATCTATTTATATTAAAATATTATAAAATACAAATTGTGTCAAATCTGTTGAGATATTTAAGCTATGTATGTTTTAGACGCATCAAATTTTAAGGAAGCTAGGATAACTATATTTCTGATTTCTATAAATGTTCTTTTGTACATTTTTTTCTCTTTAGCTTTCGAGGATGTATTTTATCAATTGGTTCAAATTAATAGCAGAATCTTTGTCGAACTTGAAATCTGGCGCCTTTTTACTTCAATGTTTTTACATGGTGACGCTATGCACCTTTTCTCCAATATGATCGCACTCTTGCTTTTTGGAACTTATGTAGAGATCAATTTCTCTAAATTCGAATTCTTATTGATATACTTCATTTCAGGATTAATTGGAAATATGTTTTCATTATTTTTGTTACCTTTTAATGTAATAAGCCTAGGCGCATCTGGAGCAATTTTCGGATTAATTGGAGCTACTTTATCGTTATTAATCGTGGAAAGGGACACCCCCCTCATAATTTTAGGCTTATTTTACGTGTTTTATTTCGTATTTTCCTCGTTTTCGCCCGGAATCAACTATTTTGCTCATATTTTTGGCTTAGTAGGTGGTTTTTCCACAGGTTTTGCTTTTAAGAGGAAGAAAAAATCCTTAGAAACTTACTAAAATCATTTCTTTTTCTTTTTTTTGTTTCTCATAGCTATTTCCATCGAAAAATCCATAGGACAAATGTCGTTTAAAGGGCAAATATCGCATTTGGGACGAATTGGCAAGCAAATTTCTTGTCCAAACCTCACAAATAATCTATTCACTCTAATCCATTGATCTCGAGGAATAATTCTCTTTAATTCTTCTTCGGTTTGCCCTGGCTTAGTTGTTTTTATCCAACCTAATCTATTAGGTATTCTATGGACATGAACATCAACTGGTATTGCGGGAATCTTAAAGGCGTATACTAATACGCAATTAGCTGTTTTAGCGCCTACTCCAGGTAGAGAAACTAACTCTTCAAAGTCTTTTGGTACAATTCCTTGATAATCTTCTTTTATTATTCGAGAAACTTCTTTAATGCGAGCCGCTTTAACCTTATAAAAGCCTGATTTAAAAACTAACTTCTCTAAATCTTCTACGCTTGCTTCTGCGATTTCTTTTGGAGTTTTATATTTTGTAAATAAACTATTTGTAGCCTCTCTAGTATTTATATCTCTAGATCTTGCCGATAATATTGTAGATATTAAAATTTTAAAGGGATCTTGTTTTTTTCTGGCTAACTCGTCAAGGTGAGCTTCTCCTTCTAAAGCTTGTTCAATTTGGTCTAAAATTTTGATGTGGTTCATATTTTATCCAGATCAGCTCATCTTTTCGAAAACATAAATCTTTCTTTTTATTATTTGATTCTTTTTGGCATCGATTATAGCTCTAACTTGTCCTTTCTTAAATTGAAGCTTTCGGTTCGATTTATTTGCTATTCTGTTTAGATCTAACATCGGCACTAGTTTAAAGTTGTGCCTCATAGCTATTTCTTCAATTCTTAATTGAACTTCACCTCCATCAATCGTATTAAAGATCGGTAATACGATACATATTCTACAGTTAGGTTTTAAAACTTTATAACCTTCTCTAAACGTAGCTTCATAGATCGAGTTTAGTTTTGAATCAATAAGCTCTTTGGCTTCTGTATAGTAGGGTTTCTGTTTGTAAAAAGGGCCCAATTCTGGCTCCGTACATATCCCGTCAAAATATTCCTTGTTAAAAGAAGATGACAATTTCTTAACATCTGCTTTTTTAACCCTTTCATTTAACATATGTGGAATTGGTTCCTCAAGCTCATTTAATAGCCAATTTATATTACGCAGAGTATTCTTAACTTTGGTGTCATCAATGTCAGAACCAGAAATTTGAAAATCCTCTATTAATGCAAATAAAAGAACAATACCATTTCCCACAAATGGATCAAGAATTACATTATTTTCTCTTTCTTCAAATAAATTTAAAAAATTTAACATTATAATAGCCAATTTTGGCGAAATACTGCTTTTGAACTCCTTAAATGGCCTTTCTTCGTCAATTTTTTTTTTAAAATTCGGATCGTCACACGTAAAAGTACGCGCGATATATACTCCTTCTTCTGTAAAACCAAAGATTATTTCTGCACGATCCTTATTGAATAAGCCATATTTTATCAAGTGATGGGGGAAAATTGGATTTAAATTACCCGCTTTAATATTTTCTTCGGGGTATTTATAATATAACGATTTTTCAGCACCTTTCTCTTTTAACAAGCTCATAATGGATTTATTCAAAAAAGGTAGAAAATGTTTTACCAACACATCAGAATAATAATCTTCATCAAATAGGTTTGGATAGATAGATACAGCGTAAAATATATTTTCATTTTGTATTCTTGGGAATATTTTATTTAGCGTGGAGTTTATGACCTTCAAAATTCCCTTTCTAGTATAGTCAATCTTTTTAAATTTCTCAACGGTAGTCGGAAAGCCGTCGTATATAGTCTGTATATCGATAAAATCGTAGATTTCAGCAATTTTCTGACAGCCTCCTAAAATATATTGAATTTTCATCAAGTCGTTTACGTAATACCTGCTCTTTTGCAGCGATTCAAACTCAACTATCGCGATGTTTGCGGAATAATCGGTTATTCGTCCTTTGAATTGTGAATTCTTTAAAAGATTGTCAAGTTCAGCCAAAGACAATTGCCAATTTGAGCCTAAAACAAATAAAAACCTATTCAAAAATAAAACCTATTTATTAATTAAAAATGGTTTACTGTGATTTTGAAAAAGAAGCATGTTATTTTTATTTTTAGGTTGAGTTAAGATTAATCTTCGTCTAAAACATAATTAATAATCTTAATGATGTCAGCTTTTCGAGCTTTAGCTGGGAGGTTAATCTCATGCTTTTTACTATAACTTTTCAATTCTTTCACGGTTAAAGCGTTAAGATCGTCTGGTAATTCTTCAGATAATACTTCTGGTGCG
Organism: Promethearchaeota archaeon; assembly: GCA_030668025.1. Next base: position 15,609 of record DAOUUT010000004.1, on the reverse strand, counting down.
CTTTTCTTAGTTTCTTCTGTAAATTCTTCCTCATCTGGCGCAAATGAGCGTTCAAATTTTTCTCCTGAAGCATTTTCAATTGCGCTTATGATATCTTCTAAATCTTCTTTCTTCCTTTTCGGTATCAAATCTAAAACTTTTTCCTCTTCTTTTACAGCTTCTTTTTGCTCTTTTTTTCTTTGATATCTTTCTTGTTGAATTTCTTTTAATTCATTCATTATTGATTTATAATTATCTTTAAAATATTTTAGAATAACATTAACTAAATCAGAAAAACTTTCCCACCTTTTTTCTTTAACAATATTATTTGCCCAATAAAACAAATCTTTTTGTAAATCGATAGTAATTACTTTTCCTATGGAGTCAACATCTAAAGTGAGCCATCTTAATATATTTGTGATTAATATATCATTATCAAAAGCAGAAAACCCATATTCACTTCCGAGAGACGAAAATATAGATAATGTACCAAAAGCGACGACTTTACCTTTGAAGTATTCAACGGCAACAAGCAAGGGAATCTTAGGACTATCTTCTTCAGTTGATTTCTGTTTTTCGAATCTATTCCTCCAACAGTTTAAACCGCCTCTTACTAACACCTCAACCTGTGTATTTTCTTCATCTTCTACAAAACCTAAGGTTGCTAACGAACAGGCGCTTGATAAAACTATCTTTTTTATGTTTTCGGTGATATAATGTTGTTTAAATTTTGTTAAAAACGGTCTTTTCTGCAAATTAATGTAATTCACCGAGTCATTAACTTCATCTGTAGCGAATTCAAATCCAAATTTCCTCGTTAATTCATTTATATTGGTTCTATTTAAATATTCTCCCCCTCGGGAGCCAATAATAAGTAAACTTCCGCCAGTTCTTACGTATTCCTCTAAAACTTCTATTTCTTTCGGTTTTAAGTCAATGTTCTTAGGTATAGATACAATAATTGCGTCGTAAATTCGTGCTTTCTCTAACGCGTAAAAACCAGCCTCGATCTTTCCTAATTTATAAGCAGATGAAAATAAGAACTGAGTGAAATCCGAATAGCTAGACGCTTCTAATGTTAGCATAGAATTATGACTATAGTCTAACCCAATTTTTATGTTTTTCATAAAAAATACTTCTTTGCAATAATTTTAATAATTTTATTCTAAAATATAATAATTTCTACTTTTATATATTTTACAGTATAATTCTTACTTCTTTACTCGCTTAAAGAGAATAATAAAACCAAGTAATATTTCCATTTTATAAAATTGTAAAATATTGATTTAGTTTTAAAAAAAAATAAAATAGTAGAGAAAAAATTTTACATTTATTATAGTAACCTTATAATTCTTCTATTAGATTTGCTAGTGTTCCTTTATATAAAACTTCATCCCAAGGAATAGAGCCTTCAAGAAGTAATCCCCCAATTAAACCATCAGCCAATAAGGATAAACCATATAGAACAGCAACCCTTATAATTCCGTGTTTCCACGCCTCACCAATGCCTTTCTTATCTCTTCTACTAGTAAATGCAATAAAACCAGTGTACCCTAATATAAACATGAATATTTGTTGACCGATGTCTATAATAGTGATTATCGCTGGATATCCTTTATAATATTGAAAACCATGGTTTAAAAGAGGAGGTCCTATTGGAGTAACACCACCTAAAAAATCACCCGATAACGGCCAAGTTATTACAGAGACGATCAATAAAATAATAATTAATCCTCGGAATTGATCTAGCCACTCGTATCGCTTGTGTAATTGTTCCGTTCTTTCTGATTCCGCTTCAATTTTTTCTTCAGACATTTTCAATCATTTTTTTCGATTTATATTATAAAATTTTTAAAAAAATACTGTAATTATTAGTTTTGATCGATGCGAATTTAAAAATATCGCTTTAGAAAAAAGAAAAGGTTATTATAAGATTGCGACGAATTAGAATTAATTTTATAATTTTATTCAAGTGGGCTAAAAATGAAGAAAAGGGAGATTATTTCGTTATTTTTTTTTTTATCTTTAATCTTAATCATTTTAATGGACAGTGCTTTATTCCTTCCTAATGAAGTTTTAATTGCAGCAGATTTAGGTATATATTTTGATAGTATAGGGATCATTATTTTCGTCTATACCATCGTTAATGGTGTTTCCATACTAATGTTTGGTTATTTGACCGATTTAATACAAAGAAAAAAGATTTTAATTTTTGCGGGGTGTTTATGGTCAATAACGGCGATATTGCACATATTTATAGAAGAATTTTGGCAATTAATCCTTGCTAGAATCGTTGCTGCGATTGCTGTAAGCGTAACAACTCCCCTTGTAATTTCTTATTTAGCTGATATAATCTCATCTGATTCTCGTTCGAAATCTTTCGCCTTCTGGGGTTTAATATCCTCTATTGGAAGTCTAGTTGCTGGAGCAATTGCTTTAGCGTTTAACGCGATTGACTATGGAGCGATTGAATTGTTAAGTATTCCTGAGAAGATTAATTATATTGCTATAACTTATCCCGCATTTTTACACACATGGCGGTTACCGTACTTTTTCCTGGGAATTATTGCGCTTATTTTTACTATATTGAATTTTTTTATTACCGTAGAACCTAAAAGAGCGGCAAAAGAGAAATCTTTAGAAAATGTTTTAACAGACGAAGACATGCGCTATTCATATAAAATTAAATTTTCAGATTTGAAGTTTATTTTTAAAAGAAAGTCAAACTTCTTTTTAATGTTTAACTTTTTCGATGTTATTGCTTCTGGACTATTAGTAGCTTATATATTTCCTTATATTCAACTTGAAATTGGCGTTAATGTCGTTGATTTCAAGGTTATTATTTTGTTATTGTTTGCGGTGGTGTTAGGGTTAATCATTGGTCAATTTGGGCTTGCGCATTGGGGAGATAAGAAAGTTCAAAATGGAATTCTCTCTGGTAGGGTGAAGGTAGCTATAATTTGTTCAATTTTAAACCTACCATTTCTCTTATTTGCATTTGCGATGTCGCCTAATGTAACGAGCTCATCTTTCTTTTTTGGTGCATTAATAGTTAATGACATCGTATTTTGGGTTTTGTGGTTAATCTATTGTATGTTTATAGGTCTTGGACTTGCTTTTACGATGGGTATTGGTCCTAACTGGTATAGTTCTCTTATTGATGTAAATCTGCCCGAGAATCGAGGTACTATGATTGCTGTGGGCTCCTTTATTGACACTATAGGGCGCGCATCAGGCGCTGTTATTGGCGGTCTCGTGGTTACTATGACAGGTAGCTTTTCTGCTACAATTTTTTGGGCCACGCTAATTTTTGGACTAATTTCTATTTGCTTTTGGGTTCCACTTTTCTTTACAGCCGAAAAAGATTATTTAGAAATAAACGAGGAAATGAAAATTCGAGCTTCTTCGTTAAGCAAAATGAAAATCGAGGAATCTAAGCAATAAATAGTATGACTAAGTGTTGGTTATTCCTTAATTGAGAGGACTTTTTTACTCCAACGGGGAAGGATAAATCCAAGGTAAAACAAAAACATTGCTAACGCTAAGATGATTCGCATTATTACTAATAAAATTGGATCCATCTCAATTAATGCATCAAATATAGCAGAAATTCCAAAAAATAAAAAAGCTATCAATAAAAACCTTCCTTTCCAGCGAATCTCAGGAGATTCTTCTTTTTTCATGGTTTTTAGAGCAAAATGAAACCCGGTTATGCAAGATGTCAATATACTCACGCCTAAAAATATCAATACAAAACCCTTGTAATCAATGTCCATAGGATTAGTTGGGTCAATGATAATTCCTAGTAATGAATCAACAGGTGCTCCTGGAGCTAATAGAAGGAAGTAGAATAGATATAGTTCAAAAAAAATCGAAAATATTCCATATATGATAAGTACTGGCTTCTTCATTTTTGGTTTTATAGTAGATAAATAAACGTTTAGCCAGGCTAGTATGGCAATAGGTATGCCTACAGTACCAATAAGAACATATATTTGGTAACTTAAAAATTCTCCAGTGATAATCCAATATAAATATCCTAATCCACTTGGGTACCAAGGAGATGATGTAAAAATGATGCATAAAAAGAAGTTAAAGATTAAAACTTGCTTTGTCTTAAAATATTTAATCAAAACAATGATGCCTAAAAGAAAACCTAATGATACGGCAATTAAGGCAGTTAAGCCTGAAATTTGTGCTAACTCACTTAGAACTTGAAAAAACATTTTCTCTACCTTAGGGTTCAAAAAATTTTCTAATTAAAAATCTTAAGTAATTACATAACACCACAACAATATTTAAATCTATTTAAATTTAACATAGAGAATCAAAATTGAGATCAATCTATACATACTAAGATATCGACAACGATATGGTATAAATGTGGACCATAACTTTTTACAAATCTTTTTGATAATAACTCGCATTTGTAATTACTTGCTTCCGCAATTTCTTTAAATTCATTGAACAAATTTAGGTAATTATCTTTCATAGCAACACCTTCATAATGAAAGGTTGTTCCACTCTCCTTTATTAGAGTTAAAGCCTCTTTAATAAAGTCTTTTGGAGCTGGAAAAACACCCATAATCACTCGGTCAGCTCTCACTCCAGATTTACTCAATTTAATAACTTCACTCTTACTATCGCCATTAATTGGGACAATGATATTATCGAGATGATTAATTCTGATATTTTCAGTTAAAAATTTAAAGGATTCAAGGTTGAGTTCTATACTATATATTATTTTTGGCTTCGAATGTTTCGCGATTGGCAAAGAAAAGTATCCAATACCCGCGAACATGTCAACAATTACCTCATTTTCTTTTACTAATGTCGCTAAAAACTTTCTTTCGTTCAGATTTCCCATACTAAACATAATCTTAGTAAAATCGAATCTATAGATAACTCCGTGTTCTTTGTGTTCTACAATTGGGTTATCTTCTCCCACTAAAAACACGATATTTTCGGGTGTTCTATATTTTCCTTTAATTTTGCCCATGTTTAAATAAACGGATCTAGTACTCGGTAAAAGTTCCATATACTTTTTTGCAATAAGGATTTTTTTATCCAGCAATACGGGATTTAATCTTATTATTATTACTCTACCTATGGTTTGAAAACCTCGCGGAAGTATGGCCAACTCCTCGTCGCTTAGTATTTCTCTTAACTTTTCCTTGAAGTTATCTTTAAATCCCATAAATGTTCAAAATTGTCAATCAATAAATTCAAACTAAAACCAAATCAAGTTAAATTATTATAATATAGTATATCAAACATATTATAATAATAGAAAATTTTTCTATTATCTAAATATAAAATATGGTACTGAAAAATTAGTGGATAAAAAATGACAAGTTTAAATGATAAAGAATTTTTAGTCGACGAAAATAAAATATGGTTTACTGGAGGTTACTGGCCTGAAGGCGTTCCAAAACAACTTAAAGATGTGGAAGGTATTGATATAACACCGCTATGGAAGGGGTTTATTAAGTCTGCCGATGATTATGGAATATGGGATAACGATATTTGTATATTTGCTTATGGTCCATATATGGAAAGAGTTAAACTAAGAAAATTATTCGAATACGGAAAAAAATTTGGTACGTTCCTCTACCATACGTTAGGCATCAGAAAAGGAGATGTCGTAGCAATTGATCTTCCTAATTCCATAAATTTTGTTGTTGCCTATATGGGTTGTCAATATATTGGTGCAATTGTACAAGGCATCAATCCTACATATAAACCAATGGAGTTATTACATGCCCTAACTATGACGAAGGCGAAAGTTTTAGTACTAATGGATATGCTATATATCGCTGGACCTGCTACTATCCTTCCAAAAACTAGCGTAAAGTACTTGATACCTTCGAATTTTACAGATTTTTTTACTGCTGACGAAGATACAATCCAAAAACTCGGAATTCCAAGTGCAAAAGATAAAGTTCCTAGTGAAACAGAAGATTATAAGATTTATTGGATGAAACAAATAATTGAAGAAACCGAACCAAAAGATGTTACCGTAGATATAGACCCATGGACCGATCCCGCAGTATACCTTATGACTGGTGGAACAACGGGGTTACCCAAGGTTGCTATGCTTAGTCATGCTAACCTCACCTCAAACTTATATATGATTAAACCGTGGACAAACCTCCAACCGGGGATGGTAACAATTGGATCTATTCCCTTCTTCCACAGCTTCGGCCTTACTTGCGTAATGTCGGGAGCTTTAACTTTAGGAATGCAAATGCTTCTATTTCCAAAGCCCCCTTCAGACGATGTTTTATCAGAAACAATAAATAAACTTGATGCCCCTCAAGGTATTATATATACTGGCGTTGAGATGCTATTTAAGAGATTGACCGATTATGTAAATGAAATGGGCGTTGATGAATATAACAAGAAGTACGATTTTACGAAAAAACTAAAATATGCCACACAAGGTGCGGGACCACTCCACGATTACGTTCGCGTTCCTTTTGAAGACATCTTTTGCCCGATACGAGTTGGTTATGGGTTAACAGAAACATCTCCAGTAGTAAGTGTAGCACCATTTTGGGGACCAAATAAGGCAGGAAAGCTAGGATTACCCCTCCCAGGTACTGATTGGGCTATTTTCGATTCCGAAAATTTTGACGCTGGACCAATTTGCGACGGAACTCCTGAAAGAAATAATTTTGGCGTAGAACATACTGGTGAGATCTGTGTTGCAGGACCTCAAGTCATGCTGGGTTATTTAGGAAAACAAAAGGAACAGGAAGATAACCTTAAAATGTGGGGCGGAAAACGCTGGCTACTTACGGGAGATATTGGATTTATGGACGAGCACGGTTTCTGTGAAATAAGAGATAGGAAGAAATCGCTAATTAAAGTTTCGGGTCATTCGGTATATCCAAAAGAAGTCGAGGAATTAATGGGACACCATCCTGCGATAGATCAAGTTGCTGTAGCAGGACTACCCGACGAAAGCAGTGGCGAAAAGGTGAAAGCATGGGTCGTGTTAAAGAAAGGGTTTAAAGTTGGTAAGAATGTCGAAGTTGAAGATATTAAGAAATGGTGCTTGGAAAATATGGCGAAATGGAAGAGCCCAAGACTAATTGAGGTCGCTCGAAAACTCCCCGTGTCAATAACTGGAAAAGTACAGAGAAGAGAACTCCAAGAAAAAGACATTAAAAAAATGGATAGTGGAAAAGAAATAAAAGGTTAATTTTTTTAATTATATTTTAATTTTTTTTAATTTTACTCGTTTAAGCGTTTGTGCGTTTTTTTCATAATTTTATATATGTTTGTGAATTCATTAAAGAGCTTGTCGTAAACTGCCCTATTTTCTGGAATTGGTGTGAAAATGTTTGAGTATTGGATTAAATCAGGGATTTGATCCCAAGTAAGGTAGCCCAGTCCCACTGAAGCAATAAAAGCAGCTCCACGAGCATTTGCTTGAATAGGATCTTTAACTTGCTTAATAGTTCTGTTGAGAACATCGGCAAAAATTTGACACCAGACATTACTAGATGCTCCTCCACCAATTATGTTAAGTTCGGGCATTACAACATCTTTTTTCGTCATTCCAGGATTGGCTTTCATCTTCCATTTCTGGATAAATTTTTCGACGTACATATGAAGCCACCTTACATTGTAAGCAACACCCTCAAATATAGCTCTTATTAGGTGCTCACGCGACATCTCAAGCGATAAATTATAAAAACCTCCACGAACTGTATGATCGTCAACGGGTGCTCTTTCTCCTATAAGCCACGGAGTAAAAATCAGATTGTTAGACCCGGCAGGAACTTTCTCAACAATTCTATCCAAAATTTTGTATACATCCGGGACCTGTTCTTCTTTCAATAATTCATCCTTATGATATAAAATTTTATCTCTTAGAAATTGTAAAGCTCCTCCAGCGATTTCTTGTTCGTTTGTTACCATATATTTTCCCTTAATTGCAGATGGAAAGCTGGCTATATTATGAAAGATGTCTGTTTTTTTGTAAGGTGCGTGGCATATCAGCCAATCAGAAGTTCCAATGTAAATATGTCCTTCGTAATCTCTAACAGCTCCAGAACCTATAGCCGCTGCGTGTAAGTCGGGAGCACCCATAATTAATTTGACTCCCTTGTTTAAACCTAATTCAATAGCGATGTCATCTTTTATAGGCCCCAAAACATCTGTGGACCACCTTAAATCAGTTGGAAATTTTTCCGGATCAACTTTGGCAAACTTCATTAACTTATTATAATATTTCATGTTGTTAAGATCGCGAATATCAACTAAGAAATGCATTTGAATTGAAGCATACGAAGCTGCGAATTTACCCGTGAATTTTAAATTAATAAAGTCATGAGGTTCCAAAAACATGTAAGTGTTATCATATACATCTGGTCTCTTATCTTTTATCCACATAATATGAGCAAGAGGATCTTTACCAGACAAGCTTGGACCCCCTCCAGTAACTCTCACGAATTTTAACATTTTACGTGCAGAGTATCCACTAACCTGTATTAAGCTTTTATGGAGTTTCTTCATGTAGGGTGCCCCCCGGGTATCCATCCATATCAGTGAATTCATCAAATGATTTCCTTCTTTATCAAGGGCAACTGTACCACTCCATTGACTTGAATTGCACACACCGACAATGTCGTCAACCGATACTTTTCCACTGTTAATCACTTGTTTAGTTGTCTTAAGGATGGCATTCCACCAGTCGTCTGGATCTTGTTCGACGCCACCACCTTTTTCTACGAGTAATGGAACTTCTTGATAAGCCCAATCAATTACATCTCCGCTAGTACTAACGATCGCTGATTTTGGACCTTGGGTTCCATGATCGATTGCCAAAATGTATTTAGAAGAATTTTCTGTATTTGACATATTTAATATAAATGATAATAAGGTAAATAAAGATTTATTGAGTCAGACATTTTTCCATAATTATATGTGTAATTTTAGATTTTGTTAATCACATAAAATTATTTTATTTGTATTAGAGATTATTCATTTAATAACTGAAAGAAGTGTTTTGTTGATTTTATATGGAATATGAGGAAAAAATAGCGAAAATAAAAAATATTGTAGATTTGCCTATTAGCAAATTTAAGCCAGGTGAATTAAAAGCGGTAATAGAAAGGTATGAGAAAAATCATGCGAAATCAAAACTGGCTTTTGAGAGAGCAAGAAAAATAATTCCTGGAGGTGTAGAACATAATCTCGCCTTTAACTATCCATTCCCTCTAGAGAGCAAGCGTGTTTTTGATTGTTATATGGAAACAATTGATGATGTCGTTCTAACTGACTATTTAATGGACGGAGGACCTATTATCCTTGGCCATAATCATCCGGTTTTAACGGAAAAAGTTATCGAAGTTATTCGAGAAATTGGACCATGTCATGGAATAACTAACGAATACGAATATCTTGCTGCCGAACAACTTCAAAAGCATTTCCCTTCATGTGAAATTATAAGATGGCTCCAAACAGGAACAGAAGCCGATATGCTTGCTATAAGGATTGCCAGAGTAGCTACAAATCGTAAATGGATTATTAAAATAGGCGGAAGTTATCACGGGTGGTCAGATCAATTGGTTTACGATATGCACGTCCCTGGAACAAAACTATTAGAATCGCATGGAATACCAAAAAATGTGTTTAAATTCACCGATTCTTGTCCGCCAAACGATATTGAAACATTACGGCAAATGTTTAAGGAAAAGCGAAAAGTTGCTGCAGTATTAATTGAACCGATGGGAGGAGAATCAGGAGCTAACCCTGTTAGACCGGGATTTAATAAAGAAGTGGAAGAACTCTGTCATGAAAATAAGACGCTTTTGATTTCCGATGAAGTTGTGTGTGCTTTTAGATTACATATGGGTGGTGGTCAAGCTTATTATGGTTATGAACCGGATTTATCTGTGTTTGGTAAAATCGTTGGACATGGGTATCCCTCCGCTGCCGCTATTGGTGGTAAAGAAGAATATATGAAATTTTGCGCTGCAGGAGTGGGTGGCGGAAAAAGAGCTTATAGCGGAGGAACGCTCGCAGCGAATCCATTAACGTGTGCTGCTGCTTATAACGCTATCAAATTAGTTGAAGAGACTGGAGCGACGGAAATAGCAGGCAAGGCTGGAGCTCGCTTAGCTAATGGATTAAATCAAGTTTTTGAAAAATACGAATTACCCTGGTTTTCATACAATTTAGGTGGAACGGTTCATTTTCATACATCGTGTCTTTTTGGTTTAAGTTTTGATATACCCGATCAAGTAGGGCAATTACCATTAAGGAAGAAATTTATGGAATATATAGGAGCCGCTCTAGTGGACCAAGAAATCATCTCTGTAGCTGGAAGCAGATTTTATATGTGTATTCTCCACTCTGACGAAATTGTAGATGGGACAATCGAAAAAATTGACCTTATCTGTCAGAAAATAGAATAATCATATATATTTTTTTTTTTAATTTCGAACATTAAAAAAAAACAAACAAAAACTTTATTTTTTCTAAACTCGAAAATATTATTATTCTTAAATAAAATTAAAATGAAAGTTATGAGCAATCAAAATGAGATAACAGAACCCTCAAACCTATTTAACGACGATGGTTCGCTTGTTCAAAGCGGATGGGCAAGAAAGCCTTTATTAAAATACAATAAGGAAAAAATCGGTAAAGGTTGGACGAGAATAAAAGAATGGGACCATTTTTCTGTTTTAAACGATGACTTCGGATTTCAGTTAACTATAGGGGATATAGGGTATTTGACTCAAATGAGCTATGTATGGCTCGATTTTAAAAATATGAAAAGAGACGGTAAAGGTTTGTTTAAATTCTTTACAAAATCTAAAGTACTTCCATTAAACTCTTTAGAAGACAGCGTTATTGAGTTTCCAACCAAAAAATTTAACGCTACCATCTCGAAACAAGGTAATAAACGAATTCTTACTATTGATGACCCTTCGTTTCAAAATAAGGGGTTAAAAGGTTCAATCACGCTCAATGACGACCCAAAAATGGATAATACTGTGGTCGTGACTGGATATGACGATCCAAAGTTGTTTTACTATAACCATAAGATTAATTACATGCCTGCAGAAGGTTCTATTGCGATTGGAGACAAATCGTATACGTTTGAACCTAAAACATCTTTTGGCCTCATGGACTGGGGGCGCGGGATATGGCCTTATAAAACGCATTGGCTCTGGGGTTCTGGTTGTGGCCTTGTCTCTGGAGTGCCAGTTGCTTTTAACATTGGCTATGGTTTCGGTTTAGTTGGTAGTAAAGAAGGTGCAACCCATACGGAAAATATCATTTTCTACGATGGAAAAGCTCATAAATTTGATGAGGTTACCTTCCACCATGAAAATCGTGATCCTACTAAACCTTGGAAATTTTCGAGCAGCGATAATAGGTTTAATATGATTTTGGAACCTGTCATACCACATCGCGAAAAAATGAATTTTGGATTAATTTATCTTAATTCTTCCTTGATGCATGGTTTTTTTTCTGGCGACTTAATTTTAGACGATGGAGAAAAGATTCATATTGAAAAGATGTTAGGCCACGCTGAAGACATTTATTGGCGCTGGTAAGAAAAGTAGAAAATCTAATTTCTTTTTATTTTAATGATTTATAATAACATCATAAGAATTTTGTTCAAACAGCATAGTGATTTCATTTAAATTCTCATCAGTTAAATCTCCCATATCCTTAAATAAATCTCCCATTCCAACTTTCTGATACTTTGTCTTTGTTAATTTGTTATAAGGCATTAAATGTATTTGACCGTTATATTCAATTTCATGTAAAAAGCTTATTATTTGTCGAATTGTACTTACATCTGTATTAACTCCCGGGATTAAAGGGATGCGGGTTAATATTCTTTCACTCCCTACTTTAGAGAAAATTTTAGAGAAATTTGTGAGGATCTTTTCATTAAATACACCAGTAAACTCCTTATGCTTTTCATTATCAATCAATTTGATATCAAATAGAAATAAATCTACATATTTAACTAATTCGACGATTAAATCTTCATTAAAGTACCCACATGTTTCTATTGCAGTGTGTATCCCTTGTTTTTTTAATGCTTTAAGCAGGTCTAAAAGAAAATTTATTTGCATGGTAGGCTCTCCCCCAGAAATAGTCGCGCCACCACTAGAATTCTCATAAAAAGGTTTATCCTTTAAAACAATTTCTAATATTTCTTCAACGGAGATATTCCTACCGACAATTTCCATCACTTGGTTTGGGCACTTTTCAGAGCAAATTCCACAAGTAATGCAGAGGGCTTTATCTCTCTTAATTTCGTCATTTAATAACTGAAGAGCATTATTAGGGCATGCATTAACACAAATTTCACATAGTTGACATTTCTCTTTAAAATAAGATATTTGAGGATTAAGTTTTTGTGATTCTGGATTTTGGCACCACTCACACTTTAGAGGGCATCCTTTCAAAAAAATTATAGTTCTAATACCAGGTCCATCATATATTGCATAATTTTGAATGTCAAATACTATACCTTTCATTTAAATGTTTAAACCCTAGTATGTTCTGTTCTAGAAATGATCTCCTCTTGAATTTCTTTTCCTAAGTCAGTGAAATAAGCGGAGTAACCTCCAACTTTAACAACTATATTTCTATATGGTACTGGGTTTTGCTGGGCTGCTTTTAGCACTTCTGTAGATACAACAGTAGGTTGAAGCTGTTGACCTCCTAAACTAAAGTAAGTTTTTAAAAGAGAAATCCACTTTTTTCTAGTTTCTCTTGTTTTTCCAATCCCAGATGGATGCATTCGTATGTTAACTGCACAGCCACAAACATGCTGAAAATCAAGAGCAGCTACTGATCGAATGACGCCAGTTGGTCCATTTTTCTCAACATTGTATGGATTACAGCTTGCTGCAAATGGCTTTCCTGCAAGTCTACCATCTGGCGTTGCGATACCTATTCGCCCATCATATGTGTGAGACGTCATTGATATAATAAAGGGAGCATAAACTCCACCTCTATAAGTTTTATAATTATAAGTTTCTTCAAATATCCGTGTGGTAACTTCTCGAGCAAGTTCGTCACATTCTGGGTTTCCATTCCCCCATTTTCCATCAAGATCCAAAATCAATTTATGGATTGTTTGATAATTATCAGTGAAATTATTATCAATTGCTTGTATTAAATCTTTAAAATTGAATTTTTTTTGCTCAAAGATGAGTTTTTTAATTACATATAATGAATCAACCATATTTGCAATACTATTCATTATAAGAATTCCTTCCGCATCGTAAAAAGCACCTCCTTGAGTTACATCTTTTTTATTTTTAAAGCATCCTCGCATAAATGCAGATATGAAAGGTGCTGGAAAAGAATTGGCAAATAGTTTATCACGTATAGTAGTGGCTTCTACAATTTTCTTAATAACAAAATTTATTTGCTGGGAAAAAGCATCGAGAAATTCGTCGAATGTATTAAAGTTATCTGGATTTCCTGTCTTTAATCCTACATCATTTACTAAACCCCCGATTGTTAAGCAGTTGCCATTTCGAAGAGTCATATCTAAGGTCCTACACAATAAAAGAGCCGAAAAACCAATTCCTCCTGTTTTTCCTGGACTGCACATGTCTACACATCCAGTGATTGAATAAGCATTTGCATCTTTTTCTGTAATACCTCGTTTCTTTAATGCTTCAATACATACATTATCATTTAATATAGATATACTTGAATATCCATTGTATTGGATTTCAGCAACCTTCATATATAGTTCTTCAGGAGTTTTATCATGAAAACGAACCGCAAAATTAAGAGAGGCTTTTGATCTGTCTGCTGCTTCTAAAATTACATAAGTGAGTTCGTTTGTGGCATCTTCTCCCTCTTCATTTAAGCCCCCTACTGTCACTGGTTCTGAACCTTCAAATCGCTGGCTAAAATCACTCACAGCGTTAGAATAAGGACGGATATTATGACTCATTATATTCAGAACTAACTCTTCAAGTAATTCTCGCGCTTCTTCTCGAGTGATAAGACCTTTTTTAATGTCTGATTGGTAAAAAGGATAAAAAAGTTGATCTGAACGACCTGGTCCATGCACATTAAAGGGTATTGTCAAATCCACAGTTGTTTTAACAATCCAAAATGTTTGTATCGCTTCACGAAATGTAGTTGGAGGAAAATTTGGGATTCGTTTACATGTTTCATACATATCTGAAAGTACTTTTTTTCTATCAACATTGTTAGTCTTACTTATTTCTCCTTTCACCTTTTCTGCCAATCTACGCGAAAAAATCAATATAGCCTCAAGTGTTATTTCAATAGACCTTAAGAAATCTTTTTGTTCATCGGTTAAATCCTTATTTTTTTCTATCTCATCTTGGACTTCCTTCTGCATATTTAAGAGTCCTTTTTTCAAGACCGTTTCAAAATCAAGAACTAAATGGCCTTGCCATGTGCCAATCACCGCACAGGGGGATATAACTATATCATTTTGAGCTGTTTTTAAAGGTAGGTGAGTTAAAAATTCATACGATTCACCTGTATATACATCAGAATTAGCATATTCTTTTTCTAGAATATCAGCGAGTGTTTTATTTTTCCAATAAGGAATAAGTTCTTCCAATAGAATTTTTTTATCTTCTTCTCGAATTTGGTACGGATTGATTTTTCTTTTATCAAGAGTATCTGTTCCAAGAGTTGTAATAGGAGCCCCTATTTTTTTAGTGTTTTCAAGTAATTCACGAAGACCATCAGGTCCAATTTTATTTATCATATATGACATGTAGTTCTTATTGCTTTCTTTCATATACTTATTCATTGTTTTTGCATCAAGTTCAACTTCAAAAACATTGTTCCATATTCCACGTTCTATGTCAATAGGTATTCCGATAAAATTTTCTGTCCATTTTCCTGCGATTCGATCATCAGGATCTATATAGATAGTCATATTTTTAAGAACATTCTTCATTGAGAGAGCAACTCTTACACCAGGAGATAACCCCTTATTTTCAGTTTCCTTCCATTTCTCTGTATAAAGTTGTGCTCTCTCTATAGAAATTAAAGGAACATCATCAAGGAATCTGCTTCTTATTCTTTTTATTCTCTCACTCGCGTTATCAATAAGTTCAATAATTTTTATCACACCTTAAAATAAACTGATAAGAATCGAAATTTTATGAAATTGCTAAATATTACTTAAATTGTTATAGAATTAATTAAAAGCTATTAATTAGAAATATTAATAATTTGCTATTTTGGAAGAAAGTAAGAGTTTTTTACCAGTCTCTTCTCGTATGATTTTTCTTCCTAAAGCGTGAAATGTGTAAATATCAATGTTGTAGTTCTTTTTTATATATTTATATTTCCCTAATTTTAGTTATTACTTTTATTCTTATATTAAATCAATCATAATTAATGAAAAAAAAATAAAAAAATAAATAAAAATATTTATCTAAGATCCATTTCAGCTAATTTTTCCTTATTTTTAGCTACTTTGTCAGGAGTTAATTTATAATATTTCCAAAATAAAAGTACTGTAATAAGAACCAAAATAGCTGGAACAATTGCAGTGTGAATTCTTATCCCAAATACTGCTAAAGGTGATTGTGTTGGCGCTCCTTGTACATACCCTGTCATTACATGACTTAATGC
>DAOUUT010000047.1 GCA_030668025.1 Promethearchaeota archaeon | reverse complement strand
GAAGATCGAAGTTATAATTATCAATTAACTCTAATATTATCTCTGCTGTCGAAGAATAATTTTCAAATATTAAATTTAATGATGTTATATTTCCTCCATAATTCTTTTTTAAATCTAAATGATGATCTACAAAAATAAAGGGGACATCCAAATTTAACATGCTTGGCAACTTTATTTGTTCTAAATTATTAGAGTCGACTATTATTATAACCTCAATATTCGAGAAGTTTTCGTCAGTTTTAGAAGGGACATTAAAATCTGGAAATTTTTGGAGAAATTTTACCATGAAATTTTTAGTATATTTAGATAATTTAGAGAACGTTAAAAATATATTTTGATTTGTAAAAAAATTCTCAAAAAAGAATTTTAAAACTAAAACAGACACAAAACCGTCAAGATCAGCCGAATCATGAGTGACAATTAAGAGATTTTTTCCCTTTAAATAATTAAAAAAATCTTCTTTTTTAGAATTAAGCATAAAAATATTGAATATATTACTGATTTTGTAAATCTTCTTGAAGAGATTTCTGTAAGTCCTCAAAAGTGCTCTTGGTTCTTTCGATTTTTTGAGCAAGCGTTTTAGATTGCATGGTTAGAGTTTCTTTATTAGAATTTTTCTCGTCAAGTAGTTTGTCTCGAGTGCTTTTTACCATCACGCCACCAATACTTTTGTAAACTGGTGTATCTGGAGTAGCTTCAGTTAGGCTTTCTATCGCTAATTCTGTTTCTCTAATATTACTATCAATTTGCAGCTTCTGTTGTGTTAGGATCTCTAAGGTTTGACCAAATTGAGTTAGAGTTTGAAATCTCTTCTTTGTTTCTTCATTTAATGATTCGTAATTTATTGTCAATGATAATCACATAATATTTTTTGAATTAGTAAATGAAATTAATAATATGAAATTTACGAATTTTCAACAATTTTTAGCGTATTATCAATTATTTTTCCGAAACTGATTATCTCATTAATACTTGCTCTGAAAGCAGTGATATCGTTGCTATCGATTTGAAATATTAACGAATACTCCTCTTTTTTCATCGCTATTGTAGATCTTTTCGATTTTACTATATTAAATTCTGGCAAAAATGAGTTATATGAAATATCGCACAGTTTAGAAGTTTTAAATTTAAGCTCTAAAGTAGAATTTATTGTATAAAAATTAGTTTTATTCATTATTCTTCGATTACTTCTAATTCTCTTTGTTTTCGCTTCGCTATTCTAAAGGACTCTGCGCCTCGAGGCGTTTGTGTGTTATATGCCCCTCCTGTAAATTTAGCATTACATTTTTTACAATGCCAAATACCGGTCGAAATTCTATCAATAGATCCTCTTGTTTCGCATCGTGGGCATTTTAAATTTCCACTTTTTTGTATTTCCATGACTAGTCTCCATTTCTTACGAACATTAGAGCCATAGCGAGCTCCAAAAGTGGCGGAAAGACCGGTTTTTTTCGTTTTACCCATTAATATCACTAATTTCTTTTAATATATTGTGTTTAAATAAAAACTACTATAAACTTTAAATTTTTCCAATTAAGAAAAATCAATTTCCCCTAAATTCGTTAATTTATTGTTTAAATCCAATTAACTTTTATAAACAATAATAAACAAAGATATATTAAAGATTTTAATTTAAAAATTAGAGTCATATTCTAAATTTCATGGTGGATTTATTTGGTTGTAGAAGGGAATTTTACGGTAAATTTTACAGATATAACAACTGATGATGTTAAAAAGATCGGCAATAAAGCTGCTAATCTGAGCATTCTAATGGCAAAAGATTTTTTTGTTCCAGAAGGATACGTCATAAAAACTTCGGCTTACACTCTATTTCTAACGCGTAATAAGTTTGATAATATTATCCAAGATTCCCTAAATAAAATCAAAGATAATGATTATGACTCTATTGAAGCAGCAGCGAAGTCAATTAAAAACGCTATTGAGGGTGGCTCACTTCCTATTGAACTCACTAATGAAATCTCTGCTAAATATCCTCATTATGATTCCTATTATGTTGCCGTAAGATCGTCAGCTACGGCAGAAGATTTACCTACCGCTTCATTTGCGGGGCAATATGATACTTATTTAAATCTTAAAGGTCTCAAGCAAATTTTTCATCATATTAAAAAGTGCTATGCCTCTCTTTGGACGAGTAGAGCAATTTCTTATAGGATAAAGAACGCTATACCTCATAAAAGCGTTAAAATTGCAACTCTTGTTCAAAAAATGATTTCACCAAAATCTGCAGGAGTTTTATTTACCGCTAATCCAATTACTTCGGATATTTCAGAAATTCTTATTGAATCCAATTTTGGATTGGGAGAGTCCTTAGTGTCTGGCCAGATTAATCCAGATCAATACATTATTCAAAAAATACTTAAAAAAGGAAAAAAAGTATTTAAAATCATTGACAAACGAATAGGAAAAAAGAAATTTGCCACTTTTTCAAAAGAGACTAATGGTGATAGTGGTATCGAGCAAAAAATCCTCTCCGAACAAAAAAGCACGGAATCTTCTCTCTCAGACAAAATCATTATTAAACTTGCTAGAATTGGGAGTAAAATTGAGAATATCTTTGGAGGAAAGCCTCAAGATATCGAATGGGCTATAGATCAAGACGATCGCATCTATCTTCTTCAATCGCGACCTATAACCTCAATTAGTCCCCAAAAAAACAGAGAAAAAATAATGTGGAGTCGGGGCTATAGCGATGATTATTGGAATGATCCTGTTAGTCCTCTCTTTTTTGAATTGTTAGGCGAGAATTTAACGAAAATTGTTAATATCGAGCTTAATAGTATTTTGGGCTATCAAAATATAGATAATAAGCTTTTAAAGCTTTATAATGGTCATGTGTATTTCAATTTAAAAGTTCTTAAACTTAAAGCAGAAAATGAAATTCCAAAAATGTTGCGAAATGAAGATATTTTAAATTACTTTCCAGATGGTTATGGATACTACGGTAAAGAAACAATTACCAACCTTCCCTTCCATATTAAGAATCGTATAATTGCAGAAATTCGAATAATGATTTATGATCCTAATGGTAGTATTACTAAAACTGCGGTAAAGTACGATGAGTGGACTAATAAGATATTTAATCCGTTTTGCAGAAATTTTGATTTAAAATTCAAAAAAATCGAAGATACAAGCAATGGACTAGCTTTATTTTCACTTGCAGAAGATCTCAATCGTGCAATGGTACCTCATTTCAGTCTAGTAAGATATGGGATCCCCGTTCACAATATTGGAATGAATTTAATGACACAATATCTTCTAACTCGTTTTCTAGGGGAAAATGAATCACAACTATATTATCCCGTTTTAATATCGGGCTTAAAAAATAAGTTAACTGAAACAAATGGGGGAATACATTCATTAGCGTCCTTAATTCAAGATAATTCTAACTTAAAGTCAATAATACTCGATAATAAATCTGAAAACATTTATGACCTGCTAAAACTTGACAAAAATTCACAAATTCACAATTTTCTAATAGAACTTGATAATTTTTTAAAGAAATTTGGCGATCGTGGATTCACTAGAGAGCCTTATTATCCCCGTTGGAACGAAAAACCAATGACTCATGTATTTAATATCTTAAAATCATTAACCACGGAAACAACACATGAAAAAATTAGTAAAAACTTTTCAAGCTATGAGATCCAAGAAAAAACTGAGAAGATTGTAGAATATAAAATTAGATCACAGCGATTTGGTTTTATTAAATGGAAAATCTTATGTGTTATTTTAAAACTAAGCCGATTATACATAAACTTTAGAGAAAATCAGAGATTTATCTTGGATCGCTGGATTACAAGAAATCGGAGGGTTTTTTTAGAAATAGGGAAACTACTAACTAATGAGGGAATTCTAAAGGAGTCAAATGACATATTTTTTCTAAAAAAAAGAGAGATTGAAGATTTATTACACCATAGATTTAATGAGAGCGAATTATCCAAATTACAAATTGAAATCAGTAATAGAAAAAGAGATTTTCTAAAATTTGAGCATGAAGTTCCTCCAAAATTTCTTTTAGATTCCCACGAATTTAACGATGTTTTAAAGTACTCAAAAGATAGTTTAATTTTGCAAGGGATACCAGCAAGCCATGGAATAATTACTGGAAAAATTCATATAATTCGAACTATTGAGCAAATCTCTTCAGTTAAAGCAAACGAGATCCTTGTAGTACCTCGAACAGATCCCGGATGGACTCCTGTATTCTCAAAAATAGGTGGGCTTATAACTGAAACGGGAGGAGTACTTAGCCACGGTGCCGTAGTTTCTCGAGAATATGGTATACCCGCAGTTACCAACGTCCCAAACGCCTGTAAATTCTTTAAAAACGGTCAAAATGTAAATGTCAATGGTTATAATGGAATTATTACAATTAAAAATTAACAAAGGATTAAAATGAAAATGGAAAAAATAATTCATATAGATAAATCAACCAAACATCCTGAATGGAACGAAAGTTATTATTTTGTTTTTTATAGTAAAAAGGACAAATTGGGGGGTATGTCTAGAATTGGTTTTAAACCAAATAAACCGGAGGGCATGACTTTCCTCTTTCTTTTTCTGCCTGATGGTTCCGTAGCTGGATATCACCAACAGATAAAAAAAAAAGATTATTCAGATGCCCTTAAAGTCAAAGGAATGGTACATGGTTGGCAATCAAATGGAAATTGGAATTTTAAATTCAAAGGTAATATGGTTTTTGTAAAGAACTCGTTAGACTTACCGAAAGTGCGTGAAAACCCAAAACTCATTTTAAAAGCCCAATCTGTTAAAATGGATTTATTATTTAATCCTATCAACGAACCGTACGAATATAGCGAATATATGACTCCAGAATCCCTAGAGATCGGTAAAAAATCAGGAGATAAACATTGGGAACAAATAGGACTTGTTTCTGGGGAATTAATAGTAGGCGATGAAATTTTTAACATTGAACGGGTTTTAGGACAACGAGATCACACTTATGGGGTAAGAGATTGGAATGGCGTTGGTGATTGGTTTTACTACGTAGTTTGGTTTAACGAAAATTTGGCAATCAATCCTGCTGCGATTGTTACTGATGATGGCAGATTATCTACGGGGGGTTTTTTATTTAAAGATGGAAAAAATATTCCTTTAAAGACACTACGAATTATAAATCAAAAATTTCAACAAGATGGTATTTTACCTATAAGTTCAGAATTAGAATTGATCGATAATCTCGGCGATCGACACATACTCAAAGCTAATGTAGGCTCAATTATTCCCGTCAATTTTCAAGATGATGAAGGTAATCAATCAATCTTGGTACAAGCATTTGGAACTTTTGAACTTGATGGAATTTCGGGAGGATATGGCACGTTTGAAACTCTAAGAAAAGTTAGAAAACAATAATTTTGATTTATTAAATAATCTTAAAAAAAAAGTTTAAAACAAATAAAAAATAAAATTTTAAAAAAATACAATTAAATAAAAGTTTTAAATTTTAACTTTATATTGCCAAAGATTTAATTCCTTCCTAAGTTTTTTACCTATCTCCATAGATTTCTTGGTTAACATATCTATTTCTTCTATAGAGAAAGTAGCAAGACCACTTTTTTGGATAGATACTATTTTATCTTCGGTAACAGAAATGGAGATTCTTCCATCACTTACTAGTTCTTCTGGTAAAGTAGGGTCTAAAAAGATGACATCACCGATTTTTCCATATGTTGTAACAATTGGTAGTTCATTTACAATAGTTTCTCCTGTTAGATATTTGCCCGTCCATTCAAGTTTATCGTCCACCCATTTTCCTTCGGGGATGTGACTTGTGATTAATGCAGTTAACGAACTTATGCCACCCACATCAATTAAATTCCCTGAATAATTAATTACATATAGATCTACAAATAAAATATACACAGCTTTCTCTGCTTTTATACACAGTTTTTTTGTTTGGACGCAGTCTGCATGTCGAATCCCTCTATCAACAACACGTGCAAGTTCAATTGATTGCTCGCTTGGAGGCCCTCTTTCAAATATAGGAGATGCTAAAGGTAGCAATTCCGCCATAAAAGTACAAACTCCCTCTTCAGGAAGGTCAGGAAAGGGTGTTCCTACATCGTATTTTAATCCCGTAATTATTCTTGTATCTCCTAATGTTACATCAGCAGATCCTTCTGCTGAAGAAATAACATCTGGTTTTATAGTCCAATCCCTATATTCCCAAAGTCCTCTACCGTCAATTCTTTCTTCTTTCCTCAAATTATTGAGAATGTAATTTTTTTCTATTGTCGAGATTACGCGTTTTGTATTCATCATTTTTCATTCTTTCCTCCAGAATATTCTTCTTGAATTGAAATATATTTATTTTTTAGCGTGTTTAACTGGGTTTCATGGATCTTTATTAGGGCATTTTTAGCAAGATTTAAACACTTATCAAACTCTTCTAAATCCATACTCCCATCGAATTGGAGTAATGAAATTTCCTCATTAAACCATGTTATCGCACACGGTAAATCTGCATCACCCGCTTTATCTTCAATTCCTGATAAGTCTGTTACTAATTCTCCATCGATTTTTCCTACGGCAACAGCTGTTACTAGACTCCTCATTGGAACCCCCGCATCAGCTAGTGCTAAGGCAGCAACCGTGGCACAAGCACACCGTGTTCCGCCATCAGCATCCATCACGTTAATAAAAACCTCAAACGAATTACCAGGATAAAGTTCAAGAAAAAGCAAAGGTTCTAAGCAATCTCTTAATACCATTGAAATTTCCTTTTCTCGACGTCCAGGGGCTGGGCGTTTTCTATCAAACACCGAAAAGGTTGCCATTCTATAAAAAACTCTCAGAATTCCTTTATCTGGTTTTGATAAATAATGAGGATGAACATCTCTAGGTCCATAAACAGCGGCAAAAATTTTGTTATTTCCCCATTCTAAATATGCTGAACCATCTGCATTTTTTAGTACTCCTACTTCCATTTTTATCGGTCTTAACTCTTGTTTGTCTCGACCATCAAGTCTCTTCCCATCTTCACGAAATAATTTTTCTGGATACTCATCTTTAATAATTAATGGCATTTATTTTATACCTCTTATCTTTTTTTCATTATTAATATATTCTGAAATTCGGTCTGTTAACCCAACCGTATGGGCTTCTCTTTCAATTTTCTTTATTGCGTCAATTAATAACCTTTCATAAGCAATATTTTCACCTTTTAACCAAATACGCCCATTTTGAGTTACAAATATATTACTTTTAGTCAAATTTTTTAACATTTTAATCATAGAACCACTACGTCCAATAACTCGTGGAATTTTTGGAGGATTAATTGAGATAACTAAGCCATCTCTTCTTTTGCCTAAATATTGACCAACGGTTGTTAATTCAGGTTGATTTAGACGATCTGCAGAAAGTACTTTTACAATTAATATATCTCCAATTTGATACTTTTCAGTTGAGAAATCTGCAGAATCTGATCCTCCACCTCTAAATCCCCTCGTTTTACCTCTTTTTACTGTATTCTTTGGTTTTAAAATCCCTTTATCTTTAGCGTTAATGTCTAATCTATATTTGACTGGGTTTTTATCTATAACTAAAGCAATAACCTTATCTCCTGCTCGAGGCGTATAAGACCCTTTAAGAGGGATAACATTAATGTAATTTTTATTAATCTGCTTTAAACCAATGTTTAATGATATTATTTTTGTTCTTTCTTTATTTAAAATCGTACCTCTTCCGGGTAAGAAATTTTTTGTATCTTCTGTCAATACCTCTCCTGGCACGACAACCTCCCGAGAAATCTCTTCACCATCGAACTCAGCTTCTTCTTCAGCTTCATCATTATCTGTAATAGTTTCTTCTATTGATTCATCTTCTTCATTTTCCATTTATTTTTAATCACTCTCTATTTATATTTTATACATTAGATTAATTATCGTAAAAAATCATTAAGGAATATTAGATAAAAATTATCTGGTTAGGATTTTATTAATTTAGTTTGAACTCGTCCGTGAGTTAACTTATTCAGCTTATCAATCAATTCCATTTGCAATCCTGCAGGCAAACTAACAACTGAAACCCAAGATCCATCTGATTGCCACTCCTCCTTTTTAATTTGTGCTAATTGCGCAACAACATTATAACCCTTTGCAGTAAAGGACGAAGGTATTTTTAACGCAAGTTCCACTTGCTCCATTCGAATAGGTATGATTGCTCGTATCTGTTTAAGTACATCGTCAACTTGTTCTTCCGCGCTTCTCATTAAGTCAACTTTAACTTTTGCTTCCTCTATAGCCTTTTCAATTCTTTGATAAGGGTGTGGTTTTTTATTTTGAGGATTTATCGCGTTTTTAGTGATAATTGTAATTATCTGCTTTAATTTTTTTTCCCTTTCATCATCTCGTTGGGTTTGTGTCCAGTGTATTTCTCCTTCTAATAAAATGTTACTCGCGATAATTCTTCCGTCTGTAGTATTAAAAACAGCTTCCTTATCGCCGTCAGTTGCTTTTTTTCCCCTTCTCAAATCTTCAAACACGGTAAAACTTTCAAAAATCAACTCAATTGAAATTTTAGGATTTTTTAAGAGTTCTTCAGCAGAAACTCGAGATTTTTTGCTTCCTTCCATAAGACATTTGTTTATTTCTTCTCGAATGATTTTTTTCGCTTCCCATGCTTTGTCCGGGTCTAATAGCATCTCAAAGGTGCGCCCCTCTTTTACTATGCGCCCAACAATGAAACCACCTAAATCTATTCTTGCTCTGCCTATCATTTAAATTTTTCACTAACAATCTTGTTGAATGATCTCGCTTTTTTCTATTTTTTGCCTAATATTAATTGATAAATATTAATGAGGATTAACCTTGAACTTTAAATATTTTATAGAAGATTATAATTTAATCAATAATTCTTCCTTTTCTTCATTACTCAATAATTTATATTTAATATCGTCTTTCATAATGAAAGCTACATCACAAGTTTCTTTATTCAAATTATCACCCATTAGTTCTTTTAATGCTCTTAAAGGTAATAATTTTAATTC
Organism: Promethearchaeota archaeon; assembly: GCA_030668025.1. The sequence goes on along the minus strand of DAOUUT010000047.1, from coordinate 7,296 downwards.
ATCATCAGTAATATCCTCTTTATAATTTTCTTCAAGGTAAACCCGAGCCTCAGTTGCACCTGCACCTATCGCAAAAGCTTTATAACCCCACATAGCGCCCGACGGGTCTGTTAAATACAACGAAGCTTCTCCATTTGGATCAACTCCAGCTATGAGAAAACTCACTCCGAAAGGTCTCACACCTGCGTTCTGTGTGAAAAGTTGGAGATATTCGCAGATATTAAGCGTACTATCTTTAACCGAAATTTCCTCGTCGTAATTTAAAATATTAACTTGTGCCTGAACTCTTGCTCGGTCAATAAGCACTCTAGCATCAGCAGTAAGCCCAGCGATCGCCGCGCCAATGTGGTGGTCAACTTTAAATATTTTTTCCGAGCCAATAATTTCTTGAAGTTCGGAACTCTTTTTTTCGACGGCAAAAACTACAGAGTGACTATTTCTACAGACAATAGCTGTTGATCCTCTTCTCACGGCTTCTATAGCGTACTCGACCTGAAACAGCCTCCCCTCTGGAGAGAACTGAGTAATAGCCATGTCGTACCCTCGTCCTGCTTGCTGGAACATGATATGTATCCCTTTATAATTTTTAATTAATTATCTAATTTTTTTTTACTTAATTAAAATATTGAAATTTTTAATAAAATTTATATTTTGTCTAAATAAAGTATTAGCTTTTGAACATAAATTCATAAAAATTAAAATCTATTTGTTCAAATTCGGAATATAAATAAAATAAAAAAGAAATAAAATGTAGTTTTAAAAGATTTAATACTAATTTTATGAATTCTTCAAACAGTTTAACTCCAGGCAACTTTATTGACAAAAATTGACCACTCAAGTAAAATCAAACCTTCGTCTCGAGTATGTGCTATGAGGTAATCTCCGCCTTTTGTTACCGATCCAACAATATTACCCTTCCCCCCAGCTATATTTTTTGCCGCTAATTGAATGTCATCATTTTTCAATATCGCAAATCTATAGGTCTGAAAGTTAAGAGCTGGTTCTTTTTGTCTCCACGCTTCAAGCATAGCTTTAGCTTCTTCGTTTGATAAGGAGAAATCTTCGGACTTAAAAAGTATCTCGCCGTTAGAATCCAACGCGAAAATTTCTTCCGTGCCTTCGTATTTTCTTAGTTCTTCAACTAAATAATTAAATCGTTGTTGTTCCATAACTCACATCAACAAATTCTTATGCTTTTCTTTAAACTATCATAAAAGTTTATCAATTTAAATTTTATCAGAACGAAATTAAGATAAAATAAACTATTATCATAAGAGAAAATAAGAAATATTACCTTTTACTTACTATTATAATAATTATTTTTATGATTCATATTTCAATATTTAGGAATTTTTATGGTAAAAAATTTAGTCTTATACGATAAAATTTATAATATCTCTACAGATAAAGATAAAAAAGAAATTTCAATAAGATATCGAAAATATTTGAACGAATTAGCTCAAAGCTTTCCAAATACAAAAGTTCAAATAAAAAAGGTAAGACAATTTGACGATAGGGTTGAGATTCTAATATCAGGACCCGAAGAAGTCTTCCTTCTTAATTTATTTAAGAAAGAAGTTGGAGCTATCGTTGAATTCGATGAGGTTGAAATAAATCAAACGTATAAAGGAGTCTTATTAGAAGTAGGAAAGGTAGGGTTTGGAATTTTTGTAGACTGTGCTATTTTAAACCCTAAAACGGATGTTTTGCTTAATCTTCACGATCTTAGAAAACAATTGTGTAAAGGAAGAGATGTTTCGCTAACAGAAATTATTAAATCTTACGATTTTATAGATCATTTTCCTGTTTATATAAAAATTACTTCAATTGATAAAGAAAAAGAACAAATCCAAGGCAAACTAGATCAGAAGACTTTAGAACTTTACGGTAAATTAATTGTGGAAAATCTCGAAGGCGTTTTTGTAAGCGGTGAAACAAAAGGTCAGTTCAAAAAAGCTCTTATAAGGACCGGTCATTATCGAGACATTGCGTCAATAGTGCGATTCGGATTTCTTGAGAATATCGTAATTCTAAGACAAAACACAAACGCTCCAGGAATTATTGCCGATATCGGTAAATACCTTAAGAATTGTAAGTTAAGCGCAATTAGACCTGAAAGAATCAGAAAACTATTTGTATAGAACAAAAAAATGGTGGGCCCAGGGAGGATTGAACTCCCGACCTTCTCGGTGTATTCGCGGTATAACACTAGTCGTATCATACTAGCGAGACGTCTATTATTCAGTTTTTTAGAAACTGAATCATAACCACTAGACCATGGGCCCTTGATTTTTAAATGTTATAAGAACGCAATCGGTGGGAGTCCCGATCCCATTGTAATCAATGGAATATTCGAACCCACGAGTCCGTATGGACACTGGATTAGCAATCCAGCGCTTTCGGCACGCTTTTCCGTTCTACCAGGCTAAGCGACGATTGCTTAATGTTTTTATAAACTTTAAATGCTATATTTTACATATAAAAATCTAAAATTTTAATACTTTTTCATTGTATTGCGTATTTGATCTATCTTGAAATGAATTTCATAGATTAAACAAAGTTAAATTTAAAAAAGAAAAGAGAGAAATTTAATCTCAACATCATTCTTGGATTATCTCAAAGACCATTTGCTCGATGATTGGCTTCTTCGTGTATCGCTTATCGTAATACCAACCAACTAAATGAGCTTTTAAAGGAGGATCATTTTTGGGAAGATTAGGAATTACGATTATCATTACACCATTTGAGAGATATTTTAAAATCTTTTTATCGATTGCGTGTAATTTATCGTTTCCTGAAGGGTGTGTATGAGCCTGCCAGATTATATCTACTCCAAGCTCTTGTTTAAACTTCCGCATATTATAGATTTTCGATTTCTTATATCGCATCCAACTTCTAGGTTTTACATGAATTTTGGTTTTTCTCAAATCTGGATTGATAATAAATTTATTAACTATTCCGAAGTTTTCTTTACGATCTGCAAAAATCCAGTAATTTTCGATGTTAGGATAAACTTCTGTGGCTCTGTCAGTGATTTCTTTAAAAATTCGCTCTGGTATCAAATATCTAAAATCTTTTGCCCCGCTCATTTTTTATATCATCTCAAGTGTAAATCAATGAAACATAAAATTTATATTTTTCTTTTAAATGTTCCTTAAAGTATAAGTTACGAGAGTAAAATAAAAATAAATTTATTTTATTAAATATAATCTATTTTAATACCTATATAATCAAAAAAAAATTGAAAATAAAAAAATAGTAATTCCAGCACTTGTAGCCTAGTGGTAAGACGCTGGCCTTGAGCGTGCAATAGAAATTAACTGAAATTATCAAGTAAGCCAGTGCGCGTAAGCGCTCGGGGGTTCAAATCCCTCCAAGTGCGTTTTCAATGGTGGTTTTAGTAAACAGGGCTATTAGCGCAGGCAGGTAGCGCATCCGGCTCTTAACCGGCAGGTCGGGGGTTCGATTCCCTCATAGCCCGCTTATTTTTTAAAACAAAAGAAAAAAGATTTACCTCTTTATAAATATTGAAATATCACTTCAAAATCAGAGAAATCAAAAGGTTTTAAGATGTAGCCATTGGCCTGACTATCCTCAAAATTTTTTTTTACTTCAGAACCCGGGATGGCTGTTAGTAAAAAGACTTTTATGTCTTTAAGATTTCTGTTTGATTTAATTTTTTTACAGATGTCGTAACCGCTATAATCTGGCAAAATAATATCGAGGAGAACTAATTTACAAGGGTTATTGTCTAATTCTTGCAATCCTTTTGTTCCACTTACGACACCCTTACAAGAAAAACCTTTGCTATCAAAATAGCTCGTTAACAAACGAATAGTTGCTAAATCATCTTCGATTAGCAAAATATCGTATTGAGTTCTTTCCGTTTTTATATTATCTAGTATATTAATAATTCTATTCTCGAGAAGTAAAGATTGGTCGAAGATATTTTGAATTGTATTAAATACATCCTCTACTAATTCCTCACTATAATTCTCAATTAATAATTGTGAAAACCCCTTAATTGATGTTAATGGCTCTTTCAACGCGTGTGATATGTTCGTAAGAGTTTTCTCGTCTAGTTTTTGTATATCTTCACCCATTATACCTGATTTCTGCTTAATAAAGTAATTTACGCTTTCTCTTATGAGTTTTGACACGGTCTTGTATTTATCTTTATGAGTATTTATAAAATCTTGCCAGTTAGCTTTAGTTTCATCGGCTACATACAACGAAATTCTCTCTTTTTCGCGATCATAAATTTTTTCTCCTTTCAACCATTTAATAAAACCTTCGGTGATAGATCCGCGCCAGATAGCGTATTTATCGGTTTCCGCTTCGTATTCTTTCATTAGTTCTTTAGTTTTTTCGCTCTTCAAATCGAGATTTTTTAATTCATTTTCAGTCACTTTAGGTATAGAATAGTTATTCTCATCGTTCGAATTACTATTGCGTTTCTTTTCGTCAGGAATTTTTAACACCTTTATTTTTACTTTGTGATTTAATTATTTTTTTGCCGCTTAAAATTTAGTGTAAATATTTACTCATTATAAAAATTTCTATCTTTTTTATATCAAATATTACATCAGAGTAATTTTTTACAAAAAATAAACATTGTTTATTTTAATAAATAAGAAAATATTCTATAATATTTTATCTTTAAATGCTAGCATTTCTTCCTTTTATAATAAAGAGTTATTAAATGAGAATCTGAATCTAATTATTTTGCTCTTCCGTTTAATATCTTAAATATAATGTCAAAATCAGAAAAGTTAAAAGGTTTAAGAATAAATCCATCTACATTTGTTTCTGCGATGTGTTTTTTTACCTCAGACGCCGAAATGGCCGTAAGAAAGTACACAGGAATTTTTTTATAAGAGTTATCAGTTTTTATGGTTTTACAAATATCGTAACCACTTAAATCTGGCAAAATTATGTCTAATAAAATGACTTTAGGTGTAGTTCTTCGTAGCTCTTCTAATCCTTTCGCTCCGCTAACTACACCCTTACAAATGAATTTTTTACTTTCAAAATAACTGGTAATTAATCTAATTGTCGCTAAATCGTCTTCAATTAATAAAATGTCGTATGGAGAACTATCGGGTTTGATGTTGTCTAAGAAATTCTTTATAATATTCTCTAGCATATTGCTTTGATCAAAGATATTTTTCACAGTTTCTTTTACGTGATTACTTAATTTATCTTTATATTCTTCGCTCTCAAGCAATAATTGAGAGTACCCTTTAATAGAAGTTAACGGTTCTTTTAACGCGTGAGATATGTTGGATATTGTTTTCGGGTTAAGGTTCGATAATTCGCTCGAAGCTTTATTAGAGTCTTCAATAAATGACTTGACGCTCTGTCTTATTAGCTCAGAAAAAGTAGGAAAATCTCCCTTGTTTGTGTTTATGAATTCCTGCCACTCATCCTTTGTGTCGTCAGCTACATATAAAGAAATTCTTTCTTTATCTCGTGTATATATTTTTTCGCCTTTCAGCCATTTTTTAAATCCCTCCGTTACAGCTCCCCGCCAAATCGCGTATTTACCAGTTTCTCTCTCGTAATTCTTCATTCGAAGTTTAATTTTTTCATCGTCCAAATCAAGTTTTTTAATTTCTTTTTCTGTCATTTGAGCACTATCGTCGGCTTTTTCATTTTTTTCCCCCTTCTTAGTTCCAAGTTGTTTTTTCTCCTTTTTTGAATTATGGTCTCCTTTTTTTGACTTATCTTCCAGCTTGTCCGACTTTCTCCGTTCTTCTATGATTCGTATTTCACCTTAAAACACGATTTTTACCAAAAAATTAGTGAAAGAAGTATTATTTAATATTATCTAAATAGAAATTTTTTGCCCACACGTAGGTAACTAATTTTTTTGGGTAATTTAAGTCGCACCAACTTACGAAAAAATGAAGTTTTAACAGATTTCCACGTTCCAAAACAAAAAAGAATCTTTACTTAGGGTATATTTCGATATTATATAGATTTTTAATCCCATTAAAAATATTTATATTCAAATTCATTTTTTTCACAGAAAATCATTGAATTAGTTATCAAAAAATTTTTTTGTTGCTATAATTTACAAAATTTTCATTAAAAATAGTAATGTTTAAATATGCATGAAGACTAATTTGTGTAACAATCAAAATTGTGTGTGTACAAAAAATAATTTTTGTTATCTATTAATTCCTATGAAAATTAGGAAAATAAAAAAAAAAAGAAAAAATTTTTACATGGATAGGAAAGAGGTATGTTAAAATGGTCGTAGAAATAAATGTGGTATCAAATTTATGCCCTGAATGCGAGGGAAATACAATCAATGTTCTAGAAAGAGGGGAAACCGTCTGCCAACAATGTGGTTTGGTTGTGGGTGAGAGAAATTTAGACATTAATCATAGCGGAATTAGAGCCTATTCTAAACACGAAAAAGATAGAAAGGAGCGTACTGGATCTCCTATGTCAATTTTGATGCCGGATATTGGCTTAAGTACTGTTATTGATAGGACAAAAATCAAAAACCCAGATTTAAGACGAGCTGCTAAGTGGAATACCCACTTATCTTGGGAGAAACGCAACATGTTAATGGCTATAACCGAATTGAAAAGAATTGGTGGCAACTTAAATTTTCCTGATAGAGTAAAAAAATCAGCAGTACGATTGTATAAAGAAGTTTTTAAGAGACAACTATTAAGAGGCAGGTCAATTAATGGTATGGTTGCGGCGTGTGCTTATTACGCGTGTAAAGACGAAAAAGTACCTATTACGCTTCAAGAGATTTTAGAGGAAGCCTCTATTAATGATAATATCGTAAAAAAGTGCTATAAAATATTGGTTCGGGAATTAAATTTAAAAATATCGCATATCGATCCAATTACACTCATTCCACGTTATTGCGCTGATTTGAATTTAGGTATTGAAGTTGAAAAAGAGGCGATGCGCGTACTTCAAAATTTTATTAGAACCACATCGATATCTGGCAAGGATCCTAAAGGATTGTGTGCGGGTGCCATATATCTTGTTGCGAAGTTGAGAAACGTTAAAGTGAGTCAAAAAGACATTTCGAGCGTAATTTCCGTTACGGAAGTCACATTACGCTCAAGGTATAAAGAACTCCTTAAAAATATCAGTTTGAATTTTGCTATAGCAGCTTAATTAAAATATTATATAAGATTTTTTCGGGTAATTTTATAAATGAATGAAGAATTATAAAGTCTTTCAACGCCATTCGCTTGTAAAATCTTTCTACCCGCTTTTTTTTATCTTTCACCTCATTAACGCAAAGAATTAATTTGAATACTT
>DAOUUT010000208.1 GCA_030668025.1 Promethearchaeota archaeon | reverse complement strand
ATTTTTCTTGCTCTTATATTTTCTCTAAGGGCAATCATACCTGCCTCGCGACATAATGTCTCAATATCCGCACCAGAGAAACCATTTAATATCTTATTTAAGACATCCAAATCTATATTATTCACAAGTGGCATATCTTTAGTAAATATTTTTAATATTTCAAGTCTTCCTATTTCATCAGGAGGGGGTACCAGTAGCATCCTATCAATTCTTCCAGGTCGGATTAAGGCTGGGTCTAAAATATCAGGGCGGTTGGTAGCAGCAATCACCACAATATCTTTCTTAACTTCTAAACCATCTAATTCAGTTAAAAATTGTGACAGAACTTTTTCGGATACTCCCGAATCTGTAGTATGCCTACCTCTACTTGGAGCTATTGAATCAAATTCATCAAAAAAGATAATACATGGTGCCGCCATTTTTCCCTTTCGAAAAACTTCGCGAATTGCTTTTTCGCTTTCTCCTACGTATTTAGATAGTAATTCAGGTCCTTTAATAGAGATAAAATTAGCTTTACTTTCGTGTGCAACCGCCCTTGCTAAAAGCGTTTTTCCACACCCGGGTGGCCCATATAATAAGATCCCTCTAGGAGGATTTATTCCCATACGCTCAAAAATTTTAGGATGCGATAAAGGCCAATCTACAGCCTCTATTAGTTTCTGTTTTAATTCATCTAATCCGCCTATCTCATCCCAAGAGACATTTGGTATTTCAACAAATACTTCTTTTAGTCCAGATGGCATTACTTCTTTTAAAGCCTCCTCAAAATCAGCTTTAGTTACCTCCATTTGTTCGAGTAATTCTGGATCTATCATTTCAGAATCTAAATCAATCTTTGGTAGATACCTTCTAAGAGCTGCCATTGCAGCTTCTCTACATACTGCCATAATATCTGCTCCAACGAATCCATGAGTAATGTTAGAATAATCTTTTAAAGATATTTTATGGAGAGGCATATTTCTTGTGTGAATTTGAAAAACTTCTCTTCTTCCTTTTTCATTTGGAACTTTTATCTCAATTTCGCGATCAAATCGTCCTGGACGCCTTAATGCGGGATCTAAACTGTTAGGTCTATTTGTTGCACCAATAACGATAACTTTTCCTCTACTATGCAGCCCATCCATCAAGGCTAATAATTGAGCAACAACCCTTCGCTCTACTTCACCAGTTACAGTTTCTCTTTTTGGGGCAATTGCATCGATCTCATCAATAAATATTATTGATGGGCTCTTTTCTTCAGCGTCAATAAATATTTTCCGTAATTTTTTCTCAGATTCGCCATAAAATTTGCTCATAATTTCTGGACCGTTTATTGAAATAAAATAAGCCTCGCTTTCATTAGCTACAGCTCTCGCTAACAAAGTTTTTCCGCAACCAGGAGGACCCCTTAATAAAATTCCTTTTGGGGGATCAATACCTAGACGTTTAAATAAAGAGGGGTGTCTTAGTGGGAGTTCAACCATTTCTCTAACCCTTTGTATCTCGCGATCTAATCCACCAACATCTTCATAAGTAACATAATCAGCTCCCTTTTCTTCGTCTTCAGTAATACGTTCGCTAATATGTAGAGTTGTTTCGGGTTTGATCATACAAACTCCACTTGGTCTTATGCTTATAACTTTAAACGTAATCTCTCGACTTATTCCTATTGAGATAAATATAAAGTCATCGAGCGTAACAGGATAGTTATTTAATTTTCGTTTAACGAAAGTTTCGAATTTAGGATTGGATTTTATTTTTACGCTTATTGGCGCCAAAACAATATTTTGAGCGGAGTGAGCGTTGACCTTACGAATTTGGATTGTTTCATCTATATTCGCTCCCGTATTTTTTTTTAATCTAGAATCGATGCGAATAATGCCTAATCCACTATCTTGGGGATAACTCGGCCAAGCGATTCCCGCACTTTCTTTCTTTCCAGAAAGAGCAATAACATCGCCGGTTTGAATATTTAACTTTTCCATAGTTTCTTGATCAATTCTAGCAATATTACGGCCAATATCCCTTTTTTTAGCTTCTTGTACTCGCAGTGCAACTATTTGTGAATCTTTACTATTTGGTTCCTTTTTATCGTTCTCTTTAGTTGACATTTTAGATCGAATGAATCAAGTATATTTTTCAATATAAATATTAAGTAATAATTTTGTAAAAATTTTTCCTTTTTTTCTTTTTTTTCTAATATTAAGTTTTAATTTTATTTGAAGAAGTTGTCCAAAGACACCTGTCTTTTAGAAGAGTCTTGCTTTTTTAACCGTTCAATTGCGTTTTCAACCCTGGTGTTTGAAAAATTGTGTTGTTCTATCAGTAATTCTTTAACCTTCTCGTAATTAATTTGTTCCCAGACTATCTTTGGATATTTTTTTTTTACATCTGGATATAAAAAGATATCTTTTATTTGATCAATCAATTCTTTTTCTAGTTGAATTTCTATATTACCAACTTTTACATTATTTTTTATAATATTTTCTAACGAACTATATTTCTTGATTAGGTTATAAGCCTTATATTGACCGATTCCCTTAATTCCAGGGTAAAAATCAGTTCCTATTAATATCCCCATCTCTATCAACTGTTCTCGAGAAATATTTAAATTTTCAAGAAATTTAGATAATGAAATGTATTCGATATCTAAAGTGACTGTAGTATCTCTAACCTTTTTACTTCTGCTTATTGCGAAATTTCTAATTAATCTTTTTCCTCCAAATAATAATGTGTCATAATCCTGGGACGCACACGCCCAAGCATCACCAGCTTCAACTAGAAAGGCAGACTGAGCTTCACCTTCAGAGCTCGCTTCTACAATTGGAATCCCCATATATTTCAATAATTTTTTACTATCTTCAATCATGTTAGTATCCAGTTTTGATGTCATCTGGGCGAATTTTTTCGCTTCTCTAAAATCTTCCTTCTCCTGAGCTTTTATCATCTTTTCTTTAGCATCTTCTTTAATTCTCCTTCGTTCTTTTATTGTTTCTAATTTTAATTCAGAAGGAGCCCCATCAAACACATAAATTGGTTTGATATTATGCTCTAAAAAATTTATTGTTCGATAAAATAATCCAGATAGATGAGAAGTCACATTACCATTATAATCTTTTAAAGGAGTACCATCTCTTTGCCTAATAATTGCTAAAAATTGATAGATCGTGTTAAAAGCATCAATGGCTATGCGTTTATTTAATAGGTTATCAAATGTAATAGTCCTTCTTACATCTTTCACTAATTCATTTATTTTAGTACCCATGTTTTATCTTTTTTATTTTTATCCAATATTTATTTACATTTTTTCCTATATATTTTGCACTATATTTTTTCCTTTATTAGCGGTCTTCTTTTTAGTTTAGATCCACACATTTCACAAATTTTATTAAAATCTTTAGGTTTGAAAATTGTTTTACAATAGGGACAGTATATCTCAAAAATTATCTTTTCTTTTATACCCTCCTTAAACATAGGCATGAATTTTATTTTTAATTCACTACATAAATTTTCCATAGAATAATCGTTTGTGTAGAGAACAATCTCTTGATTATATGTGTCCATCAACTCTAAAGCTAATGCAATTAAATTCACATCAGCATTAGATAACGCATTTATATCACCCGTTAGTTTAGATTTTGCGTCTACTATGTTAATGTAATTTTCATTAGCTTTTTTAATAATTAATTTTCCTAGTTCAACTGCAACTTCTATTCTATGAATGATAGTTCTATTCTTATCTTTATATCTTTTAACTTGAATCTCATCGATAATTTCTGGAGTGGTGAAAATTGTCTCCTTAAAAAAATTGAAATCGATACCTTTTAAAAAAATGTTAGTATCAAAAACTAGAATTGAACTCTTCTTCAGGACTATCATCTCTCGGAACCTTTATAGTTCCAATAATTTTTTTCCTTAACCGTCTAATGTAATTATCGCTTATGCTTTTGGAGAGACGGATAAATTTAGTATGAGAATTTGCTTTACGGATTTTGATAACTGTATTTGGTTGGATATTTTTAAAAGTTCTCTGGCCATCAATTATAATTTTTGCACTTAGTCGTGGTCTTAGAAGTTGGATTTCAACTTCGCTATCAATAGGAAGCACTATTGGTTTCAATCCTGATCTCGCAAAACTATTTAATGGCGTTATTTGCATAATATCCATCGTAGGTTTTACAATAGATCCTCCCGCACTTAGATTATAACCCGTAGAGCCTACTGAAGTTGAGATAATAATACCATCTAAATAACTTCGATTTAGAAAACAACCATCAATTTTAACTGATGTTAATAATACTTTAGAGCTTTTTGAAGAAACTAGTAATATTTCGTTCAATGCATTATTTAATCTAATTTCTTCAGAAGCTTTAATTACATATGGGGTTATTTTGGAGCATTTTTCAACTATATATTCGCCTTTTAATACACGATTTAAGTCATTAAAAACATTTCTTTCATTAGTTTCGTCTAAAAAGCCGATAGACCCGATGTTTACACCCAAAATGAGTGGAGCGTTGCGTTGTGATAGGGCGCTTGCTACTCTCAGGATAGTTCCGTCTCCACCAATGGATATTATAAACTTTGTATTCTCTGCTGTCATCTCTTTAAGATCCATGCCATTGTGAGGTAAGATTTTAGGTGCGATTCTGGTTTCCAATTGAACAATTTCGCCTTTTTTCACTAAATAATCAAAAAGTCTCTTAGTTAAATTTATCGCTCGCTCTGAATCCATTCTACAAGCTAATGAAACTGCCTTTTCTTCCATCGAAATCAGACTTTTTTTATATTTTTCTTTACTTTTATTGATATATTATAAAAATGAATAAACTTTAAGAAAATACAATTCTAGTTCTGCTTAAAAAAGATTTTAATAACATTCTAATTAATAATTACTCTATTTATCAAAGTTTTTCCTGCAAGCTGCCAATATTCTATTTGTGCCATCGACATTTTTCCGGGATCGGCGTGTAATTCCTTTATCTTTGCTTTTAATTCTTCATCGTCCGGCCAAGCTACATCCACTGATTCATAGGATTCAAGATCCATAATGTTAATTGATGTATCTTCAATAAAGTTAATCTGTGCAGCACCTTTGATTATCTCGGGAATGTCGACAACATGGCCTGATGGTATGGTGAGAGATCTCTTGTTATTGTCAAACACTCCTACACATACTACTCGAACTTTCGCGTGACCGTGTTTTCCAGACTTACTCCTTTCAGTAGCTTTTATAATGCACGGTTCTTCATCGACCATAATGTATTGCCCAGTTTTAAGCTTTTGAACTTCGGTTCTTCTTATGCTCATAAATCATTTTCTCCTTTTTTTTTCAATATTAGGTTTATTTGAAATATTTTTTATTTTCACATATCTTTTTTTATATAATATTATCTTTATTTAAAAAAAAATATTAGTTTTTGTTAATATTATTTATTAAAACATAAAAGTAAAAATAGATTTGTTATGGCGTTCAAGAAACTAGGGAAAGATCTAGAGAACATAATGCGAAAATTACGAGGTTTACCAAAGATAGATAAGGACGCAGTCAACATGATAGTACAATCATTACAACGAAGTCTATTAGAGTCGGATGTGCAAGTGGAATTAGTTTTTCAGATGACTGAAAATATTAAAAAAGAGGCAAGGAATACTGATCTTAAAAGAGCAAGAAGAAAAGATTTCATAATCAAACTTGTTCATGACGAATTAGTTAAAACTATCGGAGGAAAATCTACACCCATTAGAATAAAGCCAGGGAAAAGTAACGTGATTTTACTTGTCGGAATTCAAGGATCAGGGAAAACAACTACTGTTGGTAAGTTAGCACGCTTCTATAAAAATAAAGGATATAAAGTAGCTACTGTAACAACGGACACATGGCGTCCAGGGGCTTATGAACAGCTTGTTCAACTAACAGGACAAATAGGGGTTAAGTGCTATGGGAACCCTAATGAAAAAAATGCAATTAAACTTGCCGTAAGAGAAACGAAAAAAGCGGTAAATGATGGGCACAACATAATTATAGTGGATACTGCTGGTCGTCATAAGGAAGAGAAAGAATTAATGAAAGAGATGGAAAAGATTGAGAGCAATTTAAAGCCTAACGAAATAATCCTCGTAATTGATGGAAGTATAGGTCAACAAGCTTATTCGCAAGCAGAAGAATTCGCAAAATCTACAAATATTGGAAGCATAATAGTAACTAAATTAGATGGAACCGCTAAGGGTGGTGGTGCTCTTTCTGCTTGTGCTGCGACTAATCAATCCATAAGATTTATTGGGGTTGGTGAAAAAATTGATGATTTTGAAGAATTCAATCCAAGTACTTTTGTAGGCACTTTATTAGGTATACCAGATATAGAAGGCTTAGTAAAAAAAGTTGAGGAAGCTGAAATTGATGTAGACCCAGATATGGTTAAAAGAATGATGAAGGGTAAATTCACTCTAGATGACCTTTACCTACAATTAAAAAGCATAAAAAAAGTAGGTAAGATGAAAAATATTTTAGCTATGATTGGAGGAGGAAATATTCCTGACGCTTTAACTGATGACGCTGAGAAGAATTTAGAAAAATGGCGCGTGGTTTTAGATTCTATGACTTCGGAAGAAAAGTTCGACCCAAAAATTATCAAAAAAACCAGAAAAAGAAGGATTGCTCTT
>DAOUUT010000028.1 GCA_030668025.1 Promethearchaeota archaeon | reverse complement strand
TTCAGTATCTAAGTATTTAATTTTTTTTCTTTTATTTTTTATGGTCGACACACCGACATTATTTGTAATTTACCCGACCACCCCTTGCGATTTTTTCTCCAGAGAAAGAAAGGCTTTCGTTAATAAATCTTGGTTTTGGTTTAATGTCCAAGCCATTTTTCTTCCACATTTTTTTACTGCATTTTGAATCTGTGTTTTATTCATCTTCCATGAATTATAAAGGAGCATCCTTGCCATCATATCTAAATATCGTAGATCATCATAGTTTGACTTCCATCGACGATTAATTCGATTTAAGTCGGAAAATCCCGTTTCAATTAACCATCTTCGACGATAAAATAACGAAGTGCGGGACGCCCAAGAGCTTGTCTTACCTTTAGGTTTCTCAGTAGTCATTATGGTAAATATTCTATGGTGGGCGTCCTTTAAGGTTATTTTTCCGCTTTTGTAATCTCTTTTAACGCCTTGGAGAGAAAAACCCCTCTTCGCTTTTATTATTAGGTAAACATCTTTCCAAAATCGTCTTTTAGCTGCGGTAGCGGTTGAAAAGGTGTATTTCCTCACCCGACCATGCTTTCCTTCGAGATATTCAGTAATGAACTGTTTGACTTTCTTGAATTGTTTGGCAGGGATTAAAACGTGTCCTCCCTTTCTTTCTATATCGTCGATAAGTTCAGCTCTATAGAATTCACGATCCATCAATACGTATTTCAACTCAAACCCTAAATTTAGTAAATGATCGAGAAACTTTATAATAATAGGAATCTTAGATTGACCTAATGCGACGTGCTCTAATCCTGCGTAAAGGTGAACCCCTCGAGAAAGAAGCGAAAATCCAAGGTAATGCCGCATTTTTGTTGTTCCCTTCTGCCGATTTGTGCCCTTGATCATTTTATCCTCCCGTTTCCCATAATATGGGTGCTCTGTAAAATCAATTAGAACATTCACCTTTTGTGAAATCAGATTTTGTTCGAAAGCTTCCTTCAATTGCTCATCAAGACATTCACGCAAAATATTGCGTGCTCTCTGAAGTCCAATTCTTCTCAGAAACTTATTAACCTCTGTTTGATGTGGGATAACGCGCTTTCTCCTCCCGTCAGCGAATAATTTACGTCTTCCTTTTTTGCTACTCATTAAATGTTCGTTGAGCAGCTCACTAGTCTCATGAATCGATCTTCCAATGATTTCAGAGAAGAAAAATACTTTTAAGAAATCTTCCTTTTCATATCTTGCATTTCTTGCTTTTTTAAGACGCCACATTCGAGATTTAATTTCATCACAAAACTTTTTAAAAAATGAGAGCATATTATGATTAGAAAGAAGTGGTTTAATTCCCGAATTCAAAACTGAATTAGGAAATATTTCTTGTACTAGCATACATAAATATTACCACTTCTTTCTAATAAACTTTAGGTTTATCAACTACAAAAGCAAAAAAACTGGTTTGAATATTTCAAAATAAGAGAGTAGATAACATTTTTAATAGAAAGAAACTCACATCAATCGGATTCAGAGTTTAAAATCCTTTGATACTGTTTTATTAAATTTAGTTAATTCAATAATGGAAAAACAAAAAAGATTTAAAAAAAATTCTCTGTTTAATTATACAAAAGAATCTAATTAATATTAAATGAAATCATAAAGTAAAGTTTTATATCTCAATTGTTTTATGATTCTATTTAGGGTTATTATTTTTATATTTACAATTGATTTATCCATAATGTGAAAATGAATCTTGAAATTTTTGGTGGAATTAACGAAATTGGAGGAAATAAAATCTTCATTAATATTGGAGATAAAAAGTTTCTCTTTGACTTTGGCCTTTCTTTTAGTGAAAGTCAAAAATATTTTTCAGAATTCCTAACTCCACGCAAATTAAATGGAATTATTGATTATTTGTACTTAGGTCTTATACCCTCCATTAATAAATTATACCGGAACGATTTAATTACTCCATTTTCTGATATTTTGAATTCAGAACCTTATAAAATTATTACTACTAACGAAAACATTGTTGATGCTTTTTTTCTTACGCACGCACATTTGGACCACTACAAATTCATATGCTTTCTCAAACAAAACACACCAATCTATATGAACTGGATTTCAAATACAATAATCGAACATCTTACAAGCACTTCAAATGACACTCTCTTACCGGAAGTATTAAATTTTTATGAAACTTTTAAAATCGTACCAAAAAAAAGACAAAGTGAAGATAGTGAAATTGAATATAAGAGAGCAACCAAACCTGATCACAATCAATCAGAAATTAAGAGACCAATTAAGATTATGAAAGAAGGCATACCTTTATCATTTAAATCGTCTCAGGGTGAGGTCACTATAACTCAGTTTCAAACAGATCATTCTATTCCTGGAGCTTGTTCCTATATTATTGAGTGTGATGGGAGAAGTATCATCTACACAGGCGATTTTAGACGACATGGCGCCCATAGGGTTTGGGTGGATGATTTTATTAAACAAGCTTGTGAATCCAATCCAATAGCAATTATTACTGAAGGTACAAGAGTTCCTAGTATTAAAGATTTTAGGAAAAGCACATATCGTAGTGATGAAAAATCTGAAAGCGATGTAGAAGTTCGCTCAAGAGAAATTATTGGGAGTCATCCGGGGTTAATTCTTGTGAGATGTCCTCCTAGAAGTCTCGATAGGATTTTATTATATTATTCACTTGCAAAAAAGTTCAATCGAAGATTCGCGATTACTCCCAAAATATTTCACTTAATTGATTGCTTTAGAATGAGACGTGATAATATGGAAGAAAGTATTATAAAACAATATTATAACAATTATGATCTTCCTGATTTTAGCGATAAAAACTTCGTTATATATCTACCACGAAAAGGTTGGGGCAAATTCGAATCCGTAGATTATAAAGGATATCAAAAAGATATCCTTAAAATTGGTAACTATGTTACATACAAGGATGTTAAAAAAGAACCTGAAAAATATTTACTCTATCTTGATTATTTTATGCTGAGTGAATTAATCGATTTAGATCAGAAACCAGGCAAAGCTTTATTTCTAAACTCTGTTACTGACCCATTTAATGACGAGATGATTATAAAAGAAGAAAAATTAGATATGTGGCTAAAAAGATTCGGAATATCGAAATCTGAAACAGTTCATTCATCAGGGCATTGCAACGTAGATGATTTAATGGATTTTCTTCAGAAAATTGATGCCGAAAATATTATAACCGTACATACGGAACATCCCGAAACATTTCAAGAATTTGGATTATCTGGAAAAGTAATTTTGCCTGAAAAAGGAAAAAAATATTCATTTTAGTAATTTTAGCTATTTTTTAGAAAATTTTAAAAAACCTACTACCTCACATTTAGGGCAAGGTGTTTTAAGCAATATTCGAAGTTTTTCGTCTTTACTAGGCGAATTAGGGAAATGAATCCATTCCAATCTTAATTTATTGCATTTTGAACAGCGAAAAGTTCCTGACTTATGTTCAATCAAATCTCGAACGACATTGTAACTAATTTTGTTTTTATTGATTTTTTTATTGATCTCCTCTCTAGCATTCAAGTCTTGTTCATATAACTCCTCAGCATGCTGTGTTGTTGAGTCAAAACCCTTATCCCAAACACCTTCTGCACATGAGTCACAGAAATCCCCATATGAATAGGATTTAACGAGTATGCCACATTTAGCACATTTTTTGTTATTATTGCTACTATTTCGATTACTACTACTTTTATAACTCTTCTTCTTAGCCATTAACCACTTCCCTCCTAATTTACTTCCAAGCAGTTGCCAGTTTATAAGCAAACAACACTTGTTCGGTAATCGTGACCTATCTTTATTTTTCTTAAATATGTCTTTTAAAAATATAATTTAATATTATTCAATGCTATAAATTATTAAAAATATGATTATTAATTGAAAAATGACAGATATCCATTGCCTTTGATATAATAGTTTACATGTATTAGAAAAAGATTTCTTATAATTTCAGAAGTAAATAATAGAGATTAAACTAGATTTTGATTTACCAAATTTTTTAATAAATTTTGCATTAAACCAATATAATTATTATATAAAATTAGATATATGATTGTATTGAGGAAATTATAAGAATGCCTGTACCCGTTGCGTTTATGCAGTTAAGTTCTTGTTGGGGTTGTCATCAGAGTTTATTGAACGCCCATCTAGGACTACTCGATATTTTACCAAATTTAGATATCGTTTATTGGCCGGCTGTAGTTGACTTCAAGCTCGATTCATTGAAGGCAAGGAAAGATGGAAGTATTGTTGTTGGATTCTTAGAAGGTGTAGCTAGAACTAAACATGATACAGCCAATATTAAATTAATGAGAAAGAAATGCAGTATAATCGTTGCTTTTGGGACTTGTGCTTGTTACGGAAGTGTAGCAGGTTTAGCAAATTTGTTTGATAAAGACGAATTAACAAAAAGAAAATTTATGGAAACCGAATCTATTACTGATGAAAATCCAAAGGTGCCAAGCCAACACGTACCTGGAATCGAGGAATTTATTGTTAACGTAAAAGATATAATTGATGTAGATGTATTTATCCCTGGATGCCCGCCAACGACGGATAACATAGTAGCTGCGATAACCTATTTATTCACATTAGTTGGCGAGGGACCAAGCTCTCTTGATAAGAATAAGTGTGTATGCGATAACTGCGACCTTTTCGAAGAGGGCTGTTTTCTAGATAAAGGTAAATTGTGTTATGGGTCAATTACAGCTGCAGGATGCGAATTAATGTGCCCCCACGAAGGAGATATATGTTTTGGTTGTTTTAAACCCACAAGTAAGCCAGGTGAGAAGTCTAAACAATTAAAACAGATAATAGACGGTGTGGAAGAATTAGACGCTGAAACAGGAGCTAATTTACAACATTTTCTTGATCTATACCTAAGCGCGTCAAATATTACCAACTTTTATTTTAGGGGAGATTTATTGCAGCGACTAGCTTACGAACCTAACAGTTTCAAAGTAAAAGAAATTGAAACTGAGAAAGGTCCAAAACTAATTTTAGATGTCAAACCAACTGGGACTAATCCTATAGATGAAATCGTAGGAGCTTCATTGTTCCTATTAAAGAACGATCCCTATTTTAAATTCAGTTCTAAAACGGTTTGTAGCCATTGCGATAGAGAAGTTGCTGATAAAGTTCCAACTGAATTGAAAAGAGATTACGAAGGATTACCCTCCATGGATACATGTTTTTTAGAGCAAGGTTATATATGTTTGGGACCTGTAACACAAGCTGGTTGCGGTACAATTTGTCCGAATAAAGCAAACGCACCTTGTTTAGGATGTTATGGCCCTCCAGTTGGAGTAAAGGATCAAGGTTTAAAATTTATTAGTGCTTTTGGATCTCTCTGTGCCGACCGCGATGTGGACGAGGTAACAAAAGCGATTAAAGATCCAGCTGGATTGTTTAATAGATTTACTTTAGCAGATAGCGTTTTAGGCCATAAATATCACGATAAAATAGAGGAAGAAGAATAATGGTAATGATTGATTACGAATTAAAAAAAAGGGTAATGGATGCCCACATTCACGACGCTTTAAAATATTGCTATCAATGTAATCGTTGCACAGATGTTTGTCCCGTTGCGGATCTCGCACCAAATAGATATAACCCTCGAAATTTAATCTTAAATTCTTTTCTGGGATTGAGAGAAAACATATTTGGAGGGGAGGATAGTTTTAATATATGGGGTTGCACTATGTGTGACACATGCGACGAGGTATGTCCTCAAAAAATTGAATTAACTGGCGTTTTTACTGTACTAAAAAATATGTCAATTGCTATAGGTGAAGCACCAGAATATTACACGATTCAAGCTTCAGCAATTTACGATAGTGGAAAAGCAATTCCACCTCAACCCGCAATTGAAAGAAGAAGAGAACAATTAGGACTTCCTAAAGTTGAAACTCCAAACCTTGAAGAAGTCAAAACAATATTAAATGAAACTAAATTAAATAAAATTATAAATAAATAAGAAAAGAGAATTTATTATGGCAAAAGTTGAAGAATATAAACTGTTTCCTGGTTGCACTATTGGCAACCGAATTCCGTTCATAGAAGCTAGCGCCCGTAAAGTATTTGATAAGCTAGGAATAAAGACTTCTGATGCTGCTTTTGCGTGTTGTCCCGATCCAGTTGGTTTTAATTCAGTTGACCATATAAGTTGGTTGGCAATGGGTGCTCGAAACCTAACGCTTGCCGAGGCTGAAGGAAAAGATATTGTTTCACTATGTAATGGTTGTTTTCAAACCCTTAAACTTGTGAATACAGAGTTAAACCACAACGAACACGAAAAAGAAAAGATAAACAAAATTTTAAAAGAAGTTGGAAAAGAATTCAAAGGTTCAATTAATGTAAAGCATTTTGTAGAGGTCTTACACGATTACGGTCCCGAGAAAATAAAAGAATTTATTACTCACGATTTTTCAGGGTTAAAAGTTGCGTGCCACACAGGGTGCCATTATAATAGGCCTTCTGAAATTGTTCAAACGGACGACCCAATGGAACCTGTAAAATTAAGAGAGTTAGTAGCTGCGACAGGAGCGACACCAATAGAGTATTCCGAAGAGATGCTTTGTTGTGGTTCTGGCGTTGGTAACGCTGAAGAAGCGCCATCGATGCAACTGTTAGCAAATAAATTTTCTAGCGCAGTAAAGGCTGGGGCTGATGTCTTTGTCGTTATTTGCCCTGCTTGTTTCCAACAAATGGATACAAACCAAAAGAAAGCAGGAACTCAATCTAATAACGAATTTAAGATCCCAATCCTATATTTAACCGAACTATACGCTTTAGCTTTCGGATTTAACCCTGATGATCTTGGTTTGAAATTCCATCGGTCTCGCTTATCCGGATTTCTTGAAAAGTTTGGCTTTAAATAAGCAATTTTAAGTCTTTTTTTTATATTATATTTTGTTTTGTAATTTACAAAACTTAGTTGAGATAATTAGATGGAAGTTTTAAGAACTAAAGATGAAAGATTTAGTAATTTAGTTGATTTTCCCTTTACACCTCATTATATCTCAAATCTTAAAAACTATGATGGTTTAAGGCTACACTACATTGATGAGGGATCAAGAGCCGCCAATTACACATTTTTATGTTTACACGGTCAACCAACTTGGAGTTATTTATATAGAAAAATGATTCCTATATTTGTGAATGCGGGTTATAGAGTGGTTGCACCAGATTATTATGGTTTTGGGAGATCAGATAAGCCGGTTAATGACAATGTTTACACATTTGATTTTCATAGAAATTCGATGATAAATCTTATACAGAATCTCGATTTAAGCAATGTAATATTAGTCTGTCAAGATTGGGGAGGTTTGATTGGCCTAACTTTACCCGTGGAAATGCCAACTAGGTTTTCTAAGTTGATCTTAATGAATACTGCCCTCGGTACGGGGGAGGGTGTACCCTCACCTGGATTTAAGGCTTTTCGAGATTGGGTCAATAAGACACCAGATATCGATATTGGTCGTTTGATGCTTAGGGGAACTCCAATTTTAACGCCAGAAGAAGTCGAAGCTTATAACGCTCCATTTCCAGATAATAGGTATAAGGCAGGAGTTCGGCGATTTCCTAATCTAGTGCCGATTACATATGATGCTCCAGGAGCTGAAATATCAAGAAGAGCTCGAGATTGGTTTCTCAATGAATGGGCTGGGGATTCGTTTATGGCAATTGGAATGCAAGATCCCGTATTAGGTCCTTCAGTTATGCGTAATTTAAGGAAGATAATTCCAAGATGTCCTAAACCTCTAAGGATTAAAGATGCGGGTCATTTTGTGCAAGAATGGGGAGATATCGTAGCTTATAAAGCGCTAGAAGCTTTTGATTTATGAGAATTGTTGTTAACAACCATTTTCATTGAAATACACCCAAATCAGTAAACTTATTAAAGATCAGATTAAATCTACTTTTAAAGGATTAGATCAATTTAGCAAATAAATTGAAGCCCTCTATCTTGTATATTCTAGAATATACAAAAGAACCATAGCTTTCTTTAACATTTTCGATAAATACATTTTTATAAGCTATATTTCTACCAAAAGATTGATTTGATGTAATCCCTTCGTGTAATATCAGAATTTCCCCTTCCCAATCTTGCCATTTTTCGTTTATTGTAATCAAGGATTCCCTGAAAATCTTTGAAAGTCTAATTGTACGTTCCTTGATTACTCTGCTATTGACTTGTCTCATATCCTTTGCTTTTGTTCCTGGGCGGGGAGTAAATTTTGAAATGTTGAGGATTTCTGGTTTCAACCATTTTATTAAGTCAATCGTTTTAGCAAAGTCGTCTTCGGTCTCTCCGGGAAATCCACATATTATATCTGTCGAGATGGTTATGTAAGGAAATTCTTTCCTCAAAATTTTTAGCTTTTCTGCTATATCTGAAATTAGATAAGGACGATTCATTTTTTCGAGAACAGAATCGCTTCCAGATTGAATGGGAATATGTAAAAATTGATATACCTTATTAAATTTAAACATAGAAATTAATTGATCAAAATTATCAACAATAAACTTTGGATTTAGCATTCCAATTCTTAGGAAGAACTTGTAATCCAAATGCACAATTTCTCGAACTAAATCCACTAATCTCGTGTTATTATAGGTATAAGTACTACAATCCTGAGAAGTTAAGTATATTTGCTTAATACCCTGTTTTAACTGATGTTTTACGTTCTCTACGATATTCGTCGGATCATAGCAATTTAATCGACCCCTGGCGTTTTTTACGCAGCAATAAGTACAAGAACCTAAGCATCCTTCCGAAATTGGTAAGATTCCAGTAATTTTTTCTTTAGGGTGTTCGATTAAAAATGTTGATTTATCAATCGATCTTTTGGACTTAAAAACGAGATTAGTTTTTCCTGATTTGATATCTTGAAAAATTAAAGGAAGGTCGTTTAAATTATCTAAGCCAATAATGGCAGAAAAGTTTGGGATTATATTTTTTACCACATCAATATAATTTGGTTCTATATGTGGTAAACAACCCGCGATAATGAAATACTTATTTGTTTCTTTTTTGTAAGTATTATACAACTCTTTCAGGCGAGATTTTATTTTATTTTCGGTTTGTTGCTTTACGGCACATGTATTGATAATTACGAATTCAGCGCTTTCAAGCGTTGTTTCAGTGTATCCCGATTTAAATAAAACGTTAGAAATAATGTTGGAATCCGCCTTATTTGACGTACATCCGTAAGTTTCTATGTAAAATAAATTCTTTTCCATATTTTTTAAAATCTGTACGAGTATATAACTATTAAAATGAAATATGCGTAAAAAGCTTTTATTAAGGAGTAAAGTTATATTAGAATTAATATATTTTAATTAATAAGTGGAAAATTATGACAAAGTACATTTACTGTAAAGTTTGCGATAAAGAAATCGATCAGGCCGTAAGAAAGCCATTGGAAACATTTCAGAAAATAGTATGGGTGATTGTAATAATTGCTACCGTAGGAATCGCGGCTATCGTATATGCCTTTTACAACATGAATAGGAAAAAGGTTTATTGTTCTACTTGTCGAGCAAAAGTAGAATTTTCAAGCAAACCACATAAAAAATCTGAGGAAGAAACGGAGCAAACGGAGCCATTGACCACAAAAGAAAGGGTTCTTAAAAAAGCTGGAAAAAAAATAGAAGCAAAAAAGAGAATCGAAGAGGAAGAAGAAGAAGCGCCACCGGAAATAACCGATGAGAAAAAAGAAGAGCAAACATTTTGCCCATACTGCGGAGAAGATATAAAACCCGACGCTGTTAAATGTCCATATTGCTTTTCCTCACTAAAAACACCTTATTAATTTTAAATTTTAGAATCTTATCAATCACGCATTATTTAATAATAAAATAGAATAAATTCAAATAAATTCAAATAAACTAAAATACAATAATATAATAAAAATTTGAAAATCTAATTTAAAATATTTGAAAGTGAAAAATTTATGCCAAGAAAACCAAGAAAAGAACCAACGAGAGCGGCTAATCCCTTAGACGATTTTTCAACGTGGGATTTACGCATTGCTAAATTCATTTATTACTCAATTATTGTTTCTTCAGCAGTCACGATTTTAGGCGTTTGGTTAACGATTATTGGATGGTTAATAGAATCGGGTAGATGGGAAATAGTAGCAAGTTGGGGTCCTGGTGCAGGCGCTTTAATTATCGTGGGAATTATCGTATTACATATGTTTTTGCTCGTCCTATTTTATACTTTATTTCGAGGAGGTATACTTAGATTATGCCAGAGACTCTTTAAGGACAGAATATTAGCCAAGAAGTACGAAGACTACACAACCCTAAGACTTTTAATAGCAGTTACACTAATTAGTGTTTATCTATTTCTCATAACATTAGTTATCGTAATAGTTCCTTTATCTTTCGCAGAATTAGTTGGGAATATATTGGGGGCCCTCACAGATAGTTTCAACCCTGGAGATTGGGTTTTGTTTGTCGGATTAATGCTATTAACTATTGTAATGCTCGTGTATTTGGGATTTGCTATTTGGAACAATGGAGTCTTTATCGTGCTTAAACGCGTTAAACAAATAGAAGAAGAAGATGAAATAGAAGAAGAGATTAAAAGGGACGAATTGAAGGGGGAAGACGAAGAAAGTCTTCAAAAAATCTACGAGAAACAAACTGGAAAAAATGCGATTTATCGAGGGAAGGAAACAAAAGCCTATAAGTCTTGGAAACGGAAAATGTTGAGCTAAACTTAAAATTTAAAAAAAATAAAAAAGATTCTTTCCTATTTTTTTTCTTAATTGTTAATTAAGTCTTAAATTGTAGATTAAATTGTAGATCTTCTTGTTATAGTTTTTAAAAAAAAATAGAAAAATTAAAAAGTTTATTATATGTTAAATTTACCTTCTCATCATTCTGGGGTTGCGGAAAAGGTCAAGCTCTGTTTTGGGTATCTTATAATCTGTAGTACCTGTTGATTCCATCTTTTTATACAATTTTTTAACTATTTTTTTAGCCACGTCCATAAAATTACATGCCATCCCAAATAGTATCAAATATCGGACAAAAGTTTTGTCTTTTGCGTAAACCTCGTCGTAGATTTCAACTTCGTACTCTTTTTGTATAGGATGCCCATCTATTCGGGCGATTATTTTCTTTCCGATTAAAAATTTATAGTTCCTCCCGGGACCGATAACTCCTTTTGCTAAAACCATCTGCAGCTTATCGTCTTTTTCTTCGGGAAGGAGGGGGAATGTCCAACGTGAACCCCAAAATCGCCAACCTCTTACGAATCGAATTAAACTTTTTACTCCTGGGACTTGCGCGTAAAAAACGGGTCCGGCGTGCTTAATTTCAAAACTCTGAACGAGAGAATGAGCTATGCTTAACTCTATACCCCCTTTATAATTACCACCTTTAGCCGTTGACTCCATAGTTTCTTCCATAATCGTAAAATAGCGGCACACGAGTCTCTTCTCCAATAACGGACTCTCTTCCCATTGTTCCTTATTAAAAGCAATGATATTTTTCTTTTGGCCGTCTATTGAAATTACGCCTTCGATATCGAAGTTTTTAGAGAACCAACGCGTTTTTGCGGTGTATTTGAGCTGTTGATGTAAGCCCAATTCCTCGTCGTGCAAACGAGTTCTCCAAAAATTGATTTTCATTTTTTTGTAAACAATTTTTCCTTTGGGTTTTGGAACTTCCTCATCTTTTTTTGGTTTAGGTGTTTTTTTCTTAACGGGAGCAGCCCTTGCCTCCGCTCTTTCCTTTCTCTTTTTTTTATCTTCTTCAGGATCATTTTCCATACTTATTCACTCTTCCATTATTTTATTCTTGTAATAAAATTAAATTTCTTCGATAGCTTTTAATTTTTTCTTAATAAGACCTTTTACTTTTTTTCTTAAGAATTTTATTAGTTATACAAATATTGTTTGAAGTTTATAATTTTATTGTTTTACGTCGACAATTTTTAAGCAAGATATACATTAAGAAAAGATAAAAGATATTACAATTAACTAAATACTAATTTAATACTTAATTTCACAAGCTTCCGAATCACAGAACTTACTTCCTATTGCTCTATCTTCTGTTGTATCCAAATCTAAAGGTTTAAGTTTTGAAACCATTTCATCAAATTTTTCTTTTGTGATTTCTTCGTAGGGTGCTTGCTTGTATCCGTGCTCTTTTATTGGTAGGAAACTCACGCTTTTTAGTTTATCTTCAAAGCACTCCAACACGTGTTTAATCTGATTTGCCTCGTCTTGCTTAAAAGTAATCGTAATTGATACTTGGTTGTCGGACCAATATTTTTGATAGTCTGCAGCATTTTCCGCTTGTTCCCATATAGAAACATCGTCCTTGGAACGTTCAAATAATTGTTCGTGGACGGGAAATTCGACTACAATAGTATTAGGAGAATACGAATCGTCCTCTATGTAATAACCAGCGTTTTTAATGGGTTCTATCAAATCAGAATTCTTCGAAATGCGAATTCTTCTAATGTAATATTCTGAATGAGGATAATGAATTCCTGGAGGGACTCCCGGAAGTAAGCTAACGGTTCCGCTCGGTTTAACCGTAGTGATTTTTATCGATTTTGGGATGCACAACCAATCGGAATAATCCTCGTCCAATTCGCGTATATATTTATAGCCTTTATCGCACCAGTCTAACATAGTCCTTCTCCCATGTTTCACAAAAGCTTCAATTATTCCTGTTTGTGAAATTCCCATTCGCCTATTCTTAAGCATGACTGCGTTAGTTTCTTGCCAATGCGTATTTACAAGCGTAACAGATTTGGCATATAAATAAGCGGACTTTAGAGTGTTTTGATACTCCTCGTATGATTCATGTCTTGAAGGGAACGTCTCTACAAGACATTGATATGTAAGAACATTACCAAATACACCCATATGGTTTAAAGGTTCAGTAAAACAGTAAATAGATTGAAGGTTGTTTAATTTCTCAACTTTTATAATTTTTTGTTTTCTAGCTCTATCAATCAATTTTCCTTCTGGATGGCGATTATTGACTGCATATCTTGGGCCTATACTAATAGCTTTTTTAATTCTTGTAGGTATTTCTCCACATTCATATGACGGGATATATAAACAAAAGATTGTATAATTTCTGGTTCCAAAATTTGTTTCTTCTCCAGCTTCACCTGCGCTATAAATAGTAGAATGATTAATCCCTACTCTGCGAAGGAGTATTTGAAGATCTCGTATCTTTTCTACATTTCCAAAAATTCTATAGTTATCTGTATTTACCTGATGACATAAATTTCCATCAGTCTCAATTAGTCCTGCAATAAATTCTAATATTGATTCTCGATCCCAACTAAAAATAATATCAGGGAGACCATTAGATTTATCGTTCAGAAGTAGTGCTAGTTCCAAGTCAATAACGCTTTTAAGATTCAGTCGGTTATATGGTTCTTTAAGACCTTCTTTTATTTGTTCCTTATACCAAGTTCCTTTAACATCAAGATCTTTTAATTTTGATTTTTCTCCACAAATACAAACCATAGGATAATTCCTATCAATATAGCCATCCCCCGAAAATAATCCGTACTCAAATGCATTAGGCTCATAGATACCGCCAAATTCTCTATCAATTTCGAATGGTACAACAAAATCTCCTGATTTTAGATCTATTGTCTCTACTGATCGAAAAATTCTAGCTGTCGATGGTTTGATATGCCATTTATGATCTGGAGTACAATCTAAATAAGAACCGTCCGATAAATGCACTCGATAAATTTCTTTATCTTTAGCTGCTAGGAATGGAACTACTTTTGACCAACGATCTCCATTCCATACTTTTACTTCTTTATTAACAACCTCTGAAATTCGAGGAGCACTATTCTTAGTCTGAATTCTTGTATCACCTGTTACACAACATAATTCAAAGCTTTCTAGTGTTTGTTCTCCGCAAGGATTTACGCCCGCAGCTTTTTTATCTTTATGATCTGGAGGGTTTCCCATTCGAGAATATGCTCTTGCGTTTTCTAACCAGAGAACTCCAGGTTCTCCATTCACAGCAATCTGATCTGCTATGAAAGAATAATCTAATCCTTTTGTTGCAAATATACTGTTATTACTTGCCCATCTATGCGAATAAAGTTTTTCTTTATCTTGTTTGCACTTTATAAACTCTAAATCGGTGGCTTCTCCTAAGGCTATTTCAGCGCTCCTGCGAACATTACCGGCTACGACACATTTTCCTATTAGATTCATTATATCCAAGATATCAAGTGAACTTATTGGTTGACCAATTCGAGCTTCAAAAATTTTTTGAATATTCATCAACATATCCTTTAAAGGTTCTGGACCGCTGGCAATTCCTCCAAAACCTCTAATTGGCTGACCTGCAGACCTAATTAAGCTAAAATCAAAATCAGGGATTCGTTTACCTAAAAGATACGCTTCTATAACAAGTTTAAGCGATTCCACCCAACCTTCTCTGCTATCGGGTATTTGAAAAGTAAAATGATCTTCTATAGGTTTTTTAATTGTTATTTTACCCGCTCCTTTCGTATCAAAACCTACCCCCACACCCAACATTAACGCATCCATCACAAATTGAAACGCTTTCGAGTATTTTAAGTTAATATCTTCGGTAGAGGCAAACCCGCAGTTATTAAGCGACATAGAACCGTGACGAGCGATAAACTCTGTCCCCATCATCCAGAGACCTCTTCCGGGCGGTAGGAATTTAAAGTTCCAGATTTTACTATACATTATTTGAGCAGATTTCTGAGCTTTAGCATCGGTCCAAGGTAAACTTAACTTGATGCAATGCTCTTTTTGGATTGAATAACAACCTTCGACAACTCTTCTGATGGTTTCCCAGAACTCTTCTTTTCTGTTCTCTCCTTCTACAACTCTGGCGTAGGTTCTTTTGTATGTGATGTACCCTAAAGGGCCCCAATCAGGTTGTTTCCCTATAAATTTAGCAAGAAAATTATCGTCTAATGTGAAAGATATGTTTTCCAAATTAATAGCTCGGGCAAATAAATTTCGGTATTTATTTAAACCTCGTTGGGTTAACTCAACACATACTAATTCTCTAATGTAATTAGTAGTGATCTCCTCATTTCCTATACCAATAATTATTCGAATGACATCTTCTGTAACTTCTTCCGCTATGTTTATATCAAGACCAGTTTCTTTGTTTAATACTTTTGCTATGTTAGATACTTCGAATTTTTTCTTTTCGCCTTTCGAGTTTATAACATATTTTGGATACAAATCTACTAATGAAAACGAATTATCAGTCATTATTTTACTCCTTAATTGCGATAATGGTTAAAACATTAATTTTATCGGCGTTATTAAAAATGTCTAAATTTTAAGTGCCTTAACCTAATTTTTAATTTAAGTTATAATATAATATAAAATTATTGATTCAAGATTATTAAGCGATTGATGAATCTGTTAAAATCTTGCATATTTCTTTTAATTCTACGTCTACTATTAAAATTACCCAATTAGTTTAAATTTTTTACGATTAATCAATATTACATCTCTTATGGTTTTCTAATGTATTTACGTCGGTTTTTATAACTTA
This sequence comes from Promethearchaeota archaeon, assembly GCA_030668025.1. The sequence goes on along the minus strand of DAOUUT010000028.1, from coordinate 4,086 downwards.
TAGAAACCTTCATTAACAATATCTTTTTATTGGTTAGCATATTTAAAAAAAAAATTGAAATTGATTAAAATATTATTTATATTAAAAATATTAAATTCGATTTAGAAAGTTCAAATACTAAAACTAATTGATTTTAACGATAATATTGGTGTAGTAAATAATGTTAGACGAAATTAAACCAACTGATATGAGTGACTCTGATGGTGAAGTTGATAAAGAAAAAATTCAACTCCAATTCCATTGGTACTTAAGTATCTTTTTTGTTATATATTATAGTTCATATGTAATTCCAGGAATTGTTTTTATGGGGTATATTTTATTAGTTTTTATCCCTCTCTTTTTAAGAGTAGATAACCTATTTGTTGTCTTTACGAACCTTGATTCTTTACTAGCTTTTTTAGCCTTACCGTTAGTACTTATTGTGAGTTATTTAATCCACTTATTTTTAGTAGGTTTGATCTCGCGAATTATCTGGAAACATACTGAAAAGATTTCGCCTAGTAAAGATGGTATTATTCCAAGAAACATCCCTTCTAAAACGGCTAATTTATATCATATAAGATCCTTTATGATTAAATACGGAAAGAATGCTTTCATGAAAGGAATATTTCCTTGGTTAGCAAATTGGTTCTTTAACTATGTAGGTACCAGCGTGATTGAGAAAGGTACTACGCTCGAAGAATCAGTAGTTACGGATAAAAATGTAAACATCGGAAAGAATTGCTACATCGGAGTAAATTCGGCGCTATCTAGCCATTTTGTGGAGGGGATTTTCGGTAACATCGTTTATTTCGAAATCAAACTAGGAGAAAACGTTACTTTAGGGGGTTTTAACAACATTGCCCCTGGATGCGAACTAAGAGATAATTCCTATCTATTGCCAATGGCAGCAGCAACGAAGCATAATTTGTTAAAAGGAGATAATTATTACTTTGGTATGCCTTTACGTAGAATATTCAAGAAAAAAACTATGGATTACTTAAAGATTAGTGAAGATGATTTAATCCGGGCTGAAAGTTTAAGAGTTAAGCAAGAAAGCGCAAAGTTAGAGAGGATAAGAAAAGAAGTGGAAAAAAATGAAAAAAAAAACATGAAAAAAAAAACATGAAAAAAAAAACATGAAAAAAAAAGCGTGAGATAAAAATGACTGAAGATATAGAAGATGAAAATAAAGGTCCTGAAAACACAGATGATGACTCTGATTTTAATATTGATTTTACTACGAGTTCTGCTATAAACAGAGTTAGTGTTAAGTTTTTAATAGTATATATACCAATTTTTTGGTTTTCAGGTATTATTGTAGCAACTTTTTGGTACGGATACACTGTAAGCAAATTACCATGGATAATTAGATTGTTATTTTTACCACCTTTATTGTTAGGGCTCACATTTCTATTCATTATTAGTTGCTTCTTTTTTAGTAAGCTTCTGTTAATTTTGATAAATTTAATGCACCTTCCCAAAGAGGGAATATTCCGAACTGAGAAGGGAAACACAGATTTTGAATTTTGGCGGTTAAGAACCGAAATAAAAAAAATTGTTTTGTGGCTAATAAGAAACTGGCCTTTACCTTGGATAGACGTAATAGCCTTTCGCTGGTTTGGATTAAGTATGGATTTTTCAAGCCACTTGAACGATGCTTGGTGCGACGCTGAATTTATTAAGTTTGGAAACACCGTAACTGTTGGACAAGGGGCAGTAATAATGAGCTCAATGGTGGTAGGTAATTATCTAATTATTAAAAGAGTAACTTTCGAAGATTTCGCCCTTGTTGGAGGACAGAGCACGATTGCCCCGGGAACTCACTTTGGAAAAGATACTGTTTTAGGTGCGGTATCAGTTACCACTCTTAATCAAAAACTAGAAGATGGTTGGATATATTCGGGTATTCCTGCTAGAAAATTAAAGCCTAATAAATACGCTGAAACGAGAAGAGATATTATACACAAAGTAGATGTTGACGAAGAAGAAAAAATTGAGGTTGAACTCGAAGTTAATATCGACGAAGATAAAAAACATTTAATTAGAGGAAAAAAGGGAGGCGTTGAAAAGTGAGCGTTCCGAATTCAATGCGCGTCGGTCCTTTTTGTGCAACCGTACTGGTTAAGAAAAAGTATTTGATTTTGTACATTTTTTTAATATGGATAAGTCTACTTCCTGCGATATTGGAAATTTGGTGGTATTGGCAGATGCTGTGGAATGATATAAGACCACTTCATTTCTACGTGTTTTTACCTCTTTATTTCGTTGTAATTTACGTCACAACCGTGTTTGCTGCAATATTCTTTGCTAAAATTTTATTAATTATAGTTAATGTTTTTCACAAACCAAGAGAAGGCGTTTTTCTAAGGGATCCCGCAGATAAAGACTATAGATATTGGAGTCTTAGAAACACAATTAAAAAGTGGCCAACTTGGCTCGCGCATAAATTTCCCTTTCCATTTTTAGACAATATCTGTTTTAAAGTATTCGGAGTAAAAACAAAATTTTCTAACTCTCTTTTTGAAGGTTGGGTGGATACTGAATTTATCGAGTTCGGAAAAAATGTAGTTGTTGGCCAGGGCGCTATAATTCAATCTTCGGTTATTATAGGAAACTTTTTAATCATTAAAAAAACCATCATTGAAGAAAATGTAAGAATAGGCGCACATGTAATAATTATGCCTGGCACTCATATAGGAAAAAACTGCATTTTAAACACTTGGTCGTCTACCATGGTAGGTCAAGAACTAGAAGAAGGTTGGGTGTACAATGGTGGTCCTGCGAAAAAATTCAAGAAAAATAGATTTTTCGAAGACATTCCACTCGAAAAACTTACTAAAACCGTTGGAGATCTTGACGGATTATTAAAGAAATACGACGAACAATATGTTATCCGGCATGTAAAAAAAAAAATACCTCTCAAAGAAAGAAGAATTCATATAAGAAAAGAAAAACTGGAAGAAAAACCCGAAGAAAAAACTGAAAAAAAGGAATAATCATGAAAATTGGTTATATTCAAACTTCTCCAACTTTTAGCGAAAAGACTCAAAACTTTGAACAAGTAAAGAACTTATTAAGCAATACCAAAGCAGATTTAATTGTATTACCTGAACTTTTCGCAACCGGTTATACTTTCATTTCTAAAAAAGAAGCTGAATCTTTAGCGGAAGATATTAATGGCCAAACGGCTCAATTTCTAAAATCCTTAGCAAAAGATACAGGGGGAATCGTAATAGGAGGTTTTATTGAGAAAGATGGTGATGAAATATTTAATTCAGCCATGTTAGCTTCAAAAAATGAAGTTATTGGCACATATAGGAAAATCCATCTTTATTATAAAGAAAAACTTTGGTTTTCTCCAGGAAATAAACCTCTGCAAATTTTTGAAGTAAAAAATGCGAGAATCGGAATAATGATTTGTTTTGATTGGTTTTTCCCTGAGACTGCTCGAACCCTTGCGCTTCTTGGAGCGGATATCATTGCGCATCCCGCTAACTTAGTACTTCCGTATTGTCAAAAAGCTATGACTACTCATTGTTTGGTAAATCGCGTTTTTGCTGTAACTTCTAACAGAATTGGCAACGAAGTAAGGGGAGAAGACGATTTTAAGTTTACGGGGGGAAGTCAAATCACGTCTTATAATGGGGATGTTCTCTCGTCCGCACCAACGGATAAAGTTTACATTAATTTTATAGAAATTGACGTAAATCACGCAAGAGATAAAAAGCTTAATAGATATAACGATTTACTAAATGATAGAAGACCAGAGTTCTATCTTCTATAATCATTTTATTAAAAAAAGATTTAAACCATGAAAGCTGCTGTATTTGATGGGCACAAAATTGCCATTAAAGAAGTTCCTAAACCTGAACCTGAAGATTCTCAAGTTTTAATTCAAGTAAAAGCTGCGGGAATTTGTGGCACGGATATAGCAATAGTAAGTGGATATCTTCCAACGCCCATCCCACTCATATTAGGTCACGAATTTGCTGGTGAAATTGTAGAAGTAGGGAAAAAACTGTATCCCACTTGGCTAGGTAAACGAGTAACTTCAGAAATTAATAGTAACATTGATTTTGAATGTTATTATTGTAAACGAGAGAT
>DAOUUT010000145.1 GCA_030668025.1 Promethearchaeota archaeon | reverse complement strand
TATTTGTAGGGTTAATGTTATTCTTTTATCAACCTTCAAGTTTATTCGACCCACTTTTTAGGTAAATTATTAGCCTTTCTTTGATTTTGACTGTGGGTCTTTATGTTATACCTTTCTCTGTAGAATATGATTACGATCAAAAATTTGTAACGATGATTGTAAACCTATCAATTATCATTAGTTTTGGTCTTATCTGGCTTTTAATTCTAATTTTAAATGGATAAAAAAACTCTGAAACAAAATCTCTTCTTGAAAAAAAAAGCAATATACCTAGCTTCACACTTAGCTCATAAAATTTCTTACTTGCTATTAAAGTTAACCTAACAAGAGATGAGTCTCTCGATGATATTTTGAGAAAATTTAAAATATTAAATGAATATTATAATTAAATATTTGAAATATGTAATTTTAAACCTTTAATATACTAAAAATTGGTAATTTTAGCTGAGGTATAAAATGGGCGAAGATTTTGATGTTATCGTGGTTGGCGCAGGATTTGGGGGGCCCGTTGCGGCGAGAATATGTGCAGAAGCGGGGTTGAAGACGCTAATAATCGAAAGGTCTGAGAATGTAGGAGATAAGGTTATATCTGGACTAACTATTCCATTTTATGGTTTTTTGTTAGGACCAGAATTTATTAGAGATGGCAATCCTCCAATTGAACGTCCTTCTGATGGGATAATCAATTATATCATAAAGGATATAGAGAAAGGAGATATTGAAATTGATGATTCTTTACGAGTTCCAAAACCTTTCTCTCCTATAATTGCTTTTGGGTATAATGCATATTGTAAACCTTTTTGTGAATGGGAAGTTAGAAAAGCGGTTGATACGGGAGCTATATTGAAGAAATCCACTACTGTAATAGATGTTATAAAAGAGGATAACTGTATTAAGGGCGTCACAACAGATAAAGGAGATAGAATACGAAGTAAAATCGTTATTGACGCGGAAGGTTCAAAAGGATTACTAGCAATAAAGGCAGGTATAAGAGAAAAATATCACCCTGAGACAATATCTTTGGCTGACATCTATGATTATGACATGTCAAAAGAAGATATTGATAAAATTTTTGGTTATTCTGTGAAGATGTGTTGGGGATGGGATGAACAGAAGATAGCACCTCCACTTGGGTATGGAAATGGGTTGATGGTTTGGCCTTATCGAAATAGTCTTCATTTTATGCAGGATCAGTGTTTAAGATTAAATAAAAATCATGTACCAAATTTAAATGAACTATTTAAAGAATACCATAGCAACATTACTCAAAAATTGTCTTGGTGGAAAAATCTAGTAGAACCCCGTGTTAAATTAAGAGCAAGGATGTGGGATGGATTTGAAATATATGTTGGTCTGAATAAGAAACTACGTAATATGCCTAATCATACAGATGGAATGATATTGATAGGAGATGCTGCGGGACTTGAAAGTACAGAATTATGTGACGGGGTTCCTGCGGCTTGGTTTTCTGCAGAAATAGCTGCTAATGTAGCAATTGAAGCAATTGAAGCCAATGATACTTCAAAATCATTCTTGGAGAAATATGATAGAAAAATAAAAGAACATCCAATAATTCAATGGTCAATTTCTGGAAGAAATAGATATAATTTACGAATTGCCCAAAAAGAGCACGATTTAAAAAAGCTAAGAAAATATATTCATAATGGGTGGGGTTTAGGTTCGCTAACCCATTTTATGAGTCCCTTTTTTAAATCCCTTCTTTCCTATGTAAACAATGATCCGACAATTATAACTAAGTGGATAAAGATGTTTTTCAGGTATTATCAAAATTGGTTTTATGAGAGTTATGATTACTCTAGGAAGCGAAAATTTAGAGAAGTAACTTCTAAAAAGCTTAAAAAAATGGAAATGAAATTCACGCGATATTTGAGATTAATAGATTCTCTTTTAAAGTCACTAAGAAAAAAGCAAAAAATACTCTCTGTTATAGTTGTTCCTTTATCAAATTCTTTAAATAATTTAATGAAAAAAACCCTACCAATTTTTGAACCTATATATACATTTATTTTAAGGTTATTAAACCCTATTTCAAATCGTTTAAACGTAAAAATATTGAAATTTGTTGAATATGCGAATCCAACTATTTTTTATGCATAATTAAAAAGGAGTGAATTAATAATGGTAAGAACTTTTAAAGAATTTCTTGGTGTGGAATGGGTTGAGGGAACAGGTGACTTCATAAAAATTGATGAAGCAAAATGTAAAGGATGTAGGAATTGTGTAAATGTATGTCTAGCGGGTTGCTTTGAAATTATAGAAAAAAAAGCTAGGGTTAAGAGTTTGGAAAAATGTATGGAGTGTGCATCCTGTTGGTATGTCTGTTCTGAGGACGCAGTTATTTTCACTTGGCCTTTGGGAGGTACGGGATATAAAAGTGATTGGGGTTAAAATTAATAGTTTCAGTCAAAATGTAATCTCAAACCTAATATTTTCAATTCTTTTATTTTATTAAGTTTTAAAGAAAAAAATTATTTCTTTTTTTTCCAAGTATAAAAACCCTTTCCAGTTTTTAAGCCTAAATCTCCTCGTTCCACCATCTCCTTAAAAGCTTGGGGTGGTTTGTCTTTTGGGTCCCCACTCTCTTCATAATACGACATTTCTACGGCATACGCAACATCTAATCCGATACCATCCATCATAGTAAATGGCCCTAATTTCATTTTAGTAAATATTTTCCAAGCCGTATCAATAACTTCTATATCTGCATAACCTCCCGCCCACATTTTAAGACATTCCTTTTTTACAGCGTGCCATATCCTATTGAAGACAAACCCAAAACATTCTTTTTTAACTATAAGAGGTTCGCATCCAATATTTATTATCCAACTTTTTCCAAATTCAAAAGTTTCATCGCTAGTCTCAGTTCCACGCATAATATCTGCCATTAGACGCGTAGGAATTGGAGGATAAAAATGAATATTTAGAACTTTATCTTTTCTTTTGACCGCGGACTCAATTTTTGAAACAGGATAAGAAGAACTATTAGTAGCAATAATAGTTTTTGCAGGGGCTGAACTATCAATTTGAGAAAATACTTCCTGTTTTAACTTCAGATTTTCCGGTACTGCTTCAATTACAAGATCAACATCCTCCAACGCTTTATCTAAATCTGAATAGTATGAAACATTTTGGATTGCATCTAATTGTTTTTTTCTTTTTAGAACTCCTGTGATATATTTTTTAGCGTCTTCTAAAATTTTTGGGTTAATATCATAAACTTTTACTATAAAGTTATTTAGAGCTGTATGAGCAGCTATCTGTTTTCCGGTAAAACCAGCTCCAACAATTCCAACTTTTTTAATTTCCTCTCCCATACCAAATCACATTAATCAATTACTTTTATTTTTTTATGAGAATTTATTTTCGCCAAATTTTTTAATAATACTAAGAGATAATCGAATTTAAATTATGACCAAACCCTAATCATTACAATTAAAAAAAAAAAGAATTAATTTGGGTTTTTTGTTAAGCTTCTCATTTTTTTCTTGTTAGAAAAGCAAGCATAAGATGCGCCCCTAATCCAATTGCCCAACAACCTAATGCTATTGCGCTTGAAAGAAATTCTGGAGCATATATCATATTTAGGGTAATCAATAGAGGGATTCCACCTATATAAGCAGCGGTGTGGAGAACAGCTGTCCACATTAGAAAAGCAGTAATATTTTTTAGCACTACATAATAAATTCCACCATGGACTAATAAACCAATCAACCAACCTAATGCTATACTGACTAACAAAAGTAAGTTAACACCATAAGTGGAAAATCCGCTCCCTATAAGAATAATTCCAACGATATATATAAAAATGTGGGCTATAAATGACCATTTCCAGAATATTAACCAATTTGCTAGTTTTTGATATTCAAAATCCTCGAGATCTTCCCTATATCGACTTTTAACTTTTTCGAACGCAGACTGTTTAATTTTATCCCATCTTATAGTAACTAAAACATGAATTGCAATAAATATTGCCCATAAAATTACAGGTATATGCCACCAGAATATATCATGCTCTGGTCCAGGTTCTTGTAGGAAAACAAATTGTTCGTAAAGCCCCAAAACAGAATATCCAACGTAACCTATTAGATGTAACATTAACCCTTTCATTTCTGATTTTATTGTTTTATTGTAAGTGAAAAGATAATACCCCAATACATGAACAATAAAGAAAATCCCCCATCCAAAAGAGGTTCTAATTAGATCTGCCAAGGGAACATTATGTATAGTTATTGTTGAATACATTACGATGTTAACTACGACAAAGTAAGTGATATGCGTTAGTAAAATCCCGAACCAAAAGAGTTTTGAAGTAATTAGAGATTTCAATCGTTTTTCTGAGTAATCTGGATGCAATTCTCGGAATTTGACCATTTCTTTCGAGTAAGATTTATCCCATGTGAAAAATCCATATCCATGGAATGCAAAAACTATTCCCCACATTGCTAGTGGCCAATAGAACCAAATTAAGCCCGGAGTTGTCGTGAGATCGATAATGAGTAAGAAAACATTGATTGAAGCATAGAACCACGCGTGGAAAATGAAAAGAATTTTGATGGGCGTTTGCTTTCTGATTTCTGATAAATATTGAACTTTATCATTAAACATCAAATACACGAGAGCATGAAAGCCTATACCGAACCCCCAACCGAAAATTGGGTAAAACGGTGTAAAATAAAAAAATCCAGCTTGAGGTAAAATTAACACCCATATCAATATAAGGAGGAGTGATACAGCACCGTATGCGAATAAATGCATGAAAAATAGAATCCTATTAGATAAAAACTTTATTAAACCAGGTAATTCTTCGTCTTGACTCAAATTTTTTTTCACCTTAATATTTAGATTTTATCGAGCTCTATTTGTTTTTTTAGAGCTCACTTAATTACCATTTTTAATGCACATCTATATTTAAATAAAAGTGTAATAATTGCCTTCTTTTCTAGAAAATTGAGATTTTTATTGCTTATTATCCAAAATAAAAAATACAAAAAGGAAATTAATACTTTATTTGTGAAAAGGACACATTAATCAATCACTTTAATTTTTTGATGAAAATTTAGCAATTAACCAAGATTTGATTTCTTTGAACGATTCTTCAGTAAATTCCACAGCATGCTTAGCACCAGGCATAATAAAGAACTTCTTATCCTTACAAGAAACTTCATCAAGTAGTGATTGGGCTGATTCAACAGAGAATATTTCATCGTGCTCTCCAACACCAAGAAGTATGGGGCATTCAATTTCTTCTGAAAAGTCTAAATTTTGAAAACTTACTAGCCTCATAAATCGTAATGTATATTTAAAATTGAATAACGGATCGTCTAAGCCTAAAATGCCTTCTCGATAATAACTTATCACAGGTTTGCTAGGTGAAATGATTGAACTAAATAATATTTTTAATTTCTGTACAACTGAAGGACTTTTATAAACCCCTGGTGTAATAATTTTACCAGCACTCAATAATATTAATCCGTCAATTTTTTCATTACTATTCTTTTTTGCTATAAAAGCGTTAAGGACTCCTAGACTGTGTCCAAATATCAACAGCGTATTGAATTTTGTCTTTAGAAATGAGATAGTTTCTACAAGATCATTTATTAACCTCTCTTTACTAGGATAATCACCTCTAATACCATCAGATAACCCATGACCTCTTAGATCTAACCCAATAGCAGTAAATCCTGTTTTTGTGATAGCATTAGCAAACATCTCATATGGTTTACTATAAGCTGTAATCCCATGTAAAATGAGGACAGCCTTATTTGATTGACTCTGGGGTTCCCATTTTCTTAAAAATAACGTTATTCCGTCAGAAGTATTAAACAGTTCGTATGGATCTTTGAATTCTTCTCTTAACTTTTTTACATCTATTTCCATAAATACCACTTATTTTTTTAATCTATTTTTTGGTTATTTAAAATACGTTAAAAGTATATATATTTCTTTAATATTGGTAACTATTATGGAGAAAAACGCAAATACATCAAAAAAGACTCGGGATTTTATTATAGTTCATTTTATTTTCGTAGGTTTGTGTTTCGCTGTTTTACTTATCCCAATCCCAATTGCTATAGGGATAAAATTGTTTATACTTGTAATTAGTTATAATCTACTAATTTCATTAGTAGGTTTGTTCAGAAAATATAGTGAATGGGTAAAGCTATGGGTTTTTGTTTTTTTAATAAGTTTGTTTCAAATATGGCCAGATTGGTTCTTATCGGCTCAGTTAAACATATTAGTCTTTCCCGAGGATGGACTTTTTAAAATCGGAACTGTTTCTGGATACATGGCAGGATTATGGGCAATACCTTTATTTATAATTTGTTTTATTGGACTCAAGTTAAAGGAAAATTATTCTTACTCTAAGGCCCTTATTGCCGTAGGATTAATCTCATTAACGATATTTGGGTTTTCCGAACAATCTATGTGGATGCTTCAATCGTGGCACCCTCAAAATGTCACTCTGATTTTCGATCATTTAGCAATCTATATAATCATTCCTGAAATAATTCTAGGTTTAAGCACTTTTTTTTATTTTCAAAAGATAAAAAATCAGCATTACTTAATGCTAATTGTTGTTGCTTTTGGTATAATGTTATTGTATCTTGGTAGCGTATCATTTTTCTACTTTCTTTTCGAGAAGATTATTTTTATCTAAATCTACATCTTAAACTGTTTGATGCATATCACAATAATGGAAGATTTATATATTTCTTAAATATTAAATTTTATTATGGAAATCTATAACAAATTTGTTAATAAATTTTATTCAGAATTAGCGTTTCTCAGTATAATGTTTCTATTCTTCTTCCAACTCATGACAGAGTTCTTAGAATCGATATACGCGTTAAATCTTATTGAAGTGGAATTGAACGAGAATGTCTTAGCTTTGTTATTTCTTTTGACTCCATTTTTGCTTTTATTCTTTAAAAGAGGTTTTCCTAACAAAGCATTTATCGCAATCGGCGAGATTGTTGTTATTTGTAGAGTTTTACAACCTTTTTTGGATGTTCAACTAAAAATGCTTGTTACTGGATTCGGATTGGGGTGTTTTATGATTTTTTTTCCAGTTTATCTTCATAAAAAAACCAAAGGAAACTACGAAAGCAACGGAATTTTATTAGGAGCTGGGTTAGGTTTAGGACTATTTTTATCGATCTTATTACGAACGTTGGGATCCTCTATTGATCTATCTACATACAGTTGGTTCATGTGGATTGGGTGGATATTAGCAATATTTGCGGGATTGATGATAATCCATTTAGCAAATTCAGAGCAAATCTCAAACTCTTCAAGCGATATAATTAAAAGTAACTTTAAACCAGCAAGCAAATGGAAAATTATTGGACTAACTCTAGGGATGATAAGCGTGATAACTCTGATATATTTCGTATTTAGTAGCCCTACAGTTATAGCAAGGTGGACGGAATCAAATTACATTTTAATTCTAACCCTTCTCGTTTTAGTGAATTCTGCTTTTACAATTATTGTAATCTCTAACCCTGGTATAATAGGGAAATTGAAATCTTATATAGTTACTATTTGGAATGTTACTTTTGTTGTTGCTCTAATTTTAACCATATTAGGCAATACTGTAATCTTTGCCTTTGTTCCGTCTTATCCATTCTATCCTCCTGACTCAAATATGTTAAACGAAGCAATGCTAATGATAATGCTAGTTCTAAGCCCAATAATTTTACTTGATTTTATCTTATTATCGAGCGAATTATTCAGAAGTAGACCAGGTATAAGGAAATTAGGTGGTAGTTTTTTTGTCTCGTCTGGCTTTTTCCTAATTATGATTTTATCTGCAGTTTTTACAATTGTATGGGATTACATCCCTTTAATCGGAGATTTATTTAGAGACGCAATTTGGGTTGTATTCCTAATATTAGGAGTGTTCGTGTTCTTACCTCTCTTTTTAATAAATAAAGCTTCAAGAGGTACGTTTGAATCAATTAATTCAATAGCCAAAAACAAAAAAAAAGCCTCAATAATAATTGTTATGATTAGTTTAACGACTATTATCGGAGCTGTAGCTTTAGAATTCCCTATAGAACACGATTTATCTGGAAGTTCTTTAAGAGTCTTGTCATATAACATACAGCAAGGATCAGACGAAAGTGGTAACAAAAACTTCGACGCACAATACCAAGTCATCAAAGATCTAAACGCCGATATTATAGGATTACAAGAATCAGATACTTGCAGAATCTCAAGTGGAAATTCAGACATTGTAAGATTCGTTAGTAATCGATTGAAGTTATATTCATATTTTGGACCAAAAACATTAACTGGGACTTATGGCATTGCACTGCTTTCAAAATATCCGATCTTGAACCCTAAAACTTTTTATATGGAAAGTAAGGGCGAACAAACAGCGACGATATGGGTTCAAATTATTGTTGGAGGTACAACATTCAATATTTTCGTTACACATCTTGGAAATTACGAGGACCCTGCAGAAGATCGGTCTCAAATTGTCCAACAAGAAAATATTTTATCGGTAACTAACGGCTTGAGCAATGTAATATTAATGGGAGATTTTAACTTTGAACTTGGTACCGAACAATATGATATAACAGTGGCACAATTATATGATTGTTGGGAAGTTGCTCCTACAAAAACAGTTGGCAATGTACCAGAAAGTTGGGAGCCTAGACTTCCAGTTGAGAGAATAGATCATATCTTCGTATCTGGGGATCTTAATACATCAGTTTATTCCATCACTTACACTGGAGGAACTGCTGCTGATCACCCCTGCGTTTTTATGAGCTTAGATGGTCCGTTCTAAAATCAATAAATTATTAATTTAATTTTTTTTTATTTTTAGTATTACCAAAATAAAACTACTTGATTTAATATGACTATAAAAGACGAAATAACTAGCATAGAATTAACTCCGTTACATGTACCATTTAAAGACTACGTTATAAAAGCAATGGGAGAAGGGGAAGGGAATTTAGGAATGGCAATTGCTGCAGAAGAGGCATGGCTTGGGGGAGATTTCGTAGTTTGTAAACTTATTAGTAAACTTGGAAATATAGGATTAGGAGAAGCATTTCTTTGGTTACCAGAGACGGGCGTATCGCCCAACCAGATTATTGATGCAATAAAAAATTGTTTAGGGAAATATATTTTAGGTGAAAACCCATTCAATATCGAAAAGATAAATTATCGAATGGATGTAAATTT
>DAOUUT010000016.1 GCA_030668025.1 Promethearchaeota archaeon | reverse complement strand
TCCAAATCTTTAACATCGACAGTTTGGTCGGTTAAATTCACATAAGCAATTTTTCCATTATAACCAAATAAATTTTCACTCATTTTTTTCCCTCCATATTAAAAATCAATATCTTTTCCATCCCACGCGTACTCAAAAATGGTTCTATATAACTTCTTATTAATTGAACGAAAAGAAGTTAGAGATACTGCATCGTCGTTGGCATAATCGGCTAATAAATCTAGTTTCGAGAAATAATCTTCTTTGTTAATAACAGGGTTTTTCAAATCTTTTACGCATATAGGACCATCGATTGAGACTATAAAACTTTTAACGGCTTGAAGAAATTCTTTGTATAATTCGTCTCTACTCTTGTTTTCTACTTTAACATTGAAAATTGGGCATAAAGCTCTCCATCTATCAGTAACTTTTGCTTGAAAGTCAATAGAATAAGGCAAGAACAACCCAACGCTAAGCCCGTGATGTACGCCAAAAATCTTCCCAAAGCTATGCCCTAATGAATGGTCTATTCCAGCTATTGTGTTTCCAAATCCTATTCCCGCCATTAAAGCAGCCATCTGCAAGTGATCTCTAGCCTCTATATCTTTTGCACCGTATTTATATGCACGAGGAAGGTATTTTACTACTTCTTTTATCGCGGTCGAATTCATGGCATCGTTATATGGACTACCCCAATTTGACACGAAGCATCCCATAGCGTGAGCGAATGCGTCCAAACCTGTAGCCATTGTAAGAAACGGAGGCATATCTTTAACAAAATCCGTAAATAGAATCGTGATGTCTGCACCTAACTCGTCAGATAACACCTCAATTTTTTTAGGAGGATTTCTTTCATTATCAGTTATTACGGCAACTGGGGTTACTTCGGAACCAGTTCCAGATGTCGTAGGTATCGCAATAAAAAATTTCATCTTCTTTCTCAATCCTAACGAACCGAAATATGGCAAAATCATTAAAAGATTTGTTTCTGGTTTTTCATATTTAACCATCACCATTTTTGTTGTATCCATAACACTACCGCCCCCTAACGCAAATAGTACTTGCGGTTTAAATTCCTCGCATACTTTAACACCCTCATCGATAGTCGTGATTGGCACTTCGGGCTCTGCACCAGACCATACCTTGTATTCCATTTCAATTAAATCAAGATAATCTGTTAGCTTTTTGGCAAATTTTTGAGTAAAAGAATCTGTTATAATTAACGCTCGCCTATCTTGTTTATCAATCATAGCTTCTAAGTATCGCGTAACTCGTAGTAGCGCCGCTTTTCCTACCAAAATTTTAGACGATAAATAATTAGCCATTACACCTCTTAACGCTCTGCCACCCATTAATGCCATCATATCTTTAATTACAGGTGTTTCATACCAAGCTGTTTTTTCTTGTACCATTTTAATCTTATCTCCTTTTGGAATCCATATTTTTTTTTATTTGTAAATTAAATTTTAAAGAAAGATTTCGTGTAAAAAGTTGATTATTAATTATTGGAGATAAACTTGAATATATAATTATTGTTAATTAATTTCTTATATAGAAAATTCTAAAAATAAATAATATTAAAAAAAATTAGTGGATCAAAAATGGTTGATGAAATTAAAGTTGTTTCTATTATTGGAATAGGCTTCATGGGAAAGCAAATTGTTGAAAAAACTTCGGATAAGAATTATTCGATTCGAATGTACGACGCAAATCCCGAAGGGTTTGATAAATACACGAAAAAAATTGCGAGAAGAAAAAGGATGAAAAAGGTTTCTGGAAACGTTTCATTCCACGATACTATTGCGGAAGCTGTAAACGATGCAGATCTAATTATAGAAGCAATCCCAGAAAAATTGGACTTGAAGAAAGAAATCTTTTCGGAGATCGACAAATTCGCTCCACCACATGCTATAATTGCGACTAATAGTTCCTCAATTCCAGTATCGAAGCTTGAAGACTCCGTTAAACGAAAAGATAAAGTGTTAAATATCCACTTTTACCATTTAACAGTAACTCCTATGGCAGATATAATGAGAGGGAGTAGAACTAGCGACGATACTTATCAAAAAGGAAGGAGTTGGATTGAAAGCATTGATATTACGCCGTTAATTGTTAAAAAAGAATGCTTTGGTTTTGTGTTTAATCGAGTATGGCGAGCAATTAAAAAAGAAAGCTTGAAAATATGGGCTGGGGGACACGCTGATATTGAAGTAGTCGATCAAGCGTGGAAGATATACACAGGGATGGGACACGGCCCTTTTACTTTGATGGATCAAGTTGGGTTAGATGTAGTTTGGGATATCGAGATGTCTTACTATAAGGAAAGCGGAGATCCAAACGATAAACCACCACAGGCTCTTAAAGATATGGTTGATAAAGGCGAATTAGGAAGGAAAACTGGAAAGGGTTTCTATACTTATTAGTTATAATATCTATTTTTTTCTTTATATTTTTATTATAATCCTAAAAATCTAAAAAAAATAAGTAATATCCCATAAAACCTTGCGGGGTTCGTCATCGTGCGTCTAAAGTTTTTACGCACAAGTCATTCTTAGGGGATTTTATATTTTTTCGTCAATTATATCTGTCATCATCTTTATTGAAGGCCTATCAGTCTTATCTTTACCAATATAAGTCCAAATAATCTTTCCGTCCTTGTTTATTAGAAATTTGCTCGGTACCGCTTGTTTAATATTCACAGCCCCTCCTCCACCAGGAGCAAACCAGTAAACATCGTAATCCTTCGCAATTTTCGCTCCTCGATCAGATATCATATCTACAGTAAAATTATTTTTTTCCTTGAATTTTTGTAAAAGTCTTTCGCTATCGCTTGCTATTGATATAAGTTTAATATTCCGATTCTCAAATTCAGATATATTTTCGGTTAGTAGCGTTAAATGTTTTTTGCAATGACTTCACCAGTTGCCCCGAAAGAAATCAATTAGTACTCCAGAGTACTCTTCAAGCAAGTTTTCCAAATTCGTTTCTTTTCCGTAGATATCTTTTGTATCAAATAATGGCGCTGTAGAACCCGCTGGTAATCCACTAGGCCTTGGGGGTTCTTCGTCGTTCATATTAAAAAATTGAGTTGTCTCAAATTTAAAGTAATTGGATATAATTTATTAATAGAAACCAAATTGAATAAAATAAATCCAATCCAATTAAAAAAAAAGAAAGAAGAATTTTTAGGGGTTTAAATTAAGGAAGTCCACGGAAGATTTATAGATGTAGTCAAATTAATGAGGATTAAGGCATAGAGCGTAGAAAATGAGATTTTAAGCTCTAAAGTTGCATCTGTAGTAACTAATCCCACTATATAAGTCGGATCCATTACAAGTGTTATGTTATTATTGATATTATTTGTGAAGGAATGAAATGTACTAAAATAGTTAGATGAGGATTCTCCTACTTTAAGTCCTACAGGGAGTGCTGATTCATTCACGCTACTAACTGTATGGAATTCTGCGTCGATATAAACATCATAAATAGCGTAAAGTCCTTGGTTGTCGAGATCAAAAGTAATAGTTATACTAATATTATCATCGCTTGGATCAAAAAGTAGATCGCCTTTATCCCATCCTAATTCAAATGTGTCGTGAAAATCAAAACCGAGATTCATTCCGCTATAAGCAATGCTACCAAGATAACCAAATATAATAAGACTGAATATCATACCTAATGCTTTAAAAATGTGACTAAGTCTAAATCTTACACGATATTCTTTTTTTTTTCGTAATTCTATTGCTTCAATTAGGTATTGTAATCCCCTAATCCCAGAGGAACCTAGTAACAACCAAGCTATGACTTGTAGACCTAAAAGTACCTGAATCGTAGTTAAATTTATTGAATATGTCCCTAATTGAACTCCGACCGTAAAGCCCCCGAAAAGATAAAACATGTAAAGCCCGGAGTATATTGTAGAACCTAACGCCATAAGACGATTCGCAGATGAGTCTTTGGGAAATCCCTGCCTTAACATAGCAAAAACAGTACCAATAATTCCAATAACTATAATCGATATTTTAAACGCTTGAGTAAATGCCATAAGGCCCATCATTGAGATTACTTCAACGATAATTAACGGTAAAGCAATGTACATTAACGCATTGAGAATCCCGTGGAAAATCATTTTATCATATTGTATAGTCATATATTTTAACCCGTTTTTTCTTAAAATTTTATTTTTTTTAATAGAGTTATGTTTATGTTTATTAAAAATCTCATATCATTTCTAATACTTAAATATCTCTTATTAGATTTATTACAACTCAATTCTTTTATAGGATGTAGTTTAATTTAACTTAACAATATTATTTATAAAAATTATAAAAATTTCGATTAAGGGATAAAATTGGATAAAAAAGATTATTATAAGTACATGTTTATCATTGGCGCTTTCTGGAATTGGCTTATTTCAGCATCGTTTATTATTTTAAGCATCGTTGACGAGACGATTTTTGCTACTTTTGGCATAACAAAACCTCCTACTCTTTTCTTTTTGCACTCTCTTTTGTTATTAATATTTACATTTGGAATCGGGTACTTTATCGTTGGAAGGGATATAGATAACAATAGAGGGATTGTTATACTTGGAATAATTAGTAAACTTGCTTATTTTGGATGTAACCTTATATATTTATTTATAGGGGATATCACAATTATTTTCGTTGTGTTGGCATTCGGAGATTTCGTCTTTGCCATGCTTTTTATAGAATTTATGCTAAAATATGAGAAATAAAAATAAAGTAAAAAACAATTTTTTTTTAATTTTTTAACTCTTTGGTGTTTATTTCTGGGTTTTCTCAATTTTAATAAGTAAGTTCCCTATTAAACCGTGGCTGAAAACGAATAGAAAGCCTATTAACCACCAAAATCTTGGCACATAAACCTCTTTTTTACCTTTACGTGAAGCTTTTAAAACTCGTTTAGCAACATCTTGAGGTTCGACAAATTTAAATAAAAAGCCTCTCTTTTGATAACCCTTCACCCAGTCTACCATTTCAGGGGTGCTATAAAACTTAGTATTAGCAGGGGCGGATAAAGAAGTAATTACATCAATTTTATGGCCGTTCATTTTATATTCCAACCGAATCGAATCTGCTAAGGTTATAATTGCGCTTTTGCTCATAGCGTATGCTGCCATGTTAGGAACACCGGTCTTTCCCGCAGCACTCGAAGAAAATATTAATTGTCCTTCCCTTCTATCGGAGTTTTTTTTCGTTGGAGAAGGTCGTCCTATGTAAGGGAGAGCTGCCTGAAGTACGAGCCACATACCGTCTACATTTACTGACATTATTTTTCTATACTCTTCAAACGTTCCTTTATTTGTTATGGAACATTTACTTCCAATTCCGGCATTATTAAATATGATATCAATATACTTCTCTTTCTCACCAATCTTTTTAAAAACTACTTCAATTTGTTCTCTTTTTGTTACGTCTAAGATAATTGCTTCCACGTAATCCGCTCCTAGTTTTTTCAATTCATCTACAAGCCCCTCTAAAGGCGAATTAGGTAAATCTAATAAGTACATCCTCATTCCTAAAGGAGCAAAAAGACGACACACTTCGCTACCGATATCACCGCTCGCTCCTGTAATTACAAATACTTTTCCTTTATACCATTTCTTTTTCATAAATATCACTTTAAAGATTAAAATTAAGAAATACTAAGCATTTATAATTTTTGCCTAGTTTTTTGTTAAAAATACTATCTCACGAAAGAAAAAATGTCATTTTGATCGTGAAAGCTGAGTTTCACGATTAAATATGTATATACCAATATTACGTTGATATTATGAGAATGAAATCTCTCATAATTAAAAAAAAATAATGATTCAATTATAAATTAAAATCTAGTTATTTGACACTATTGGAGGCCGTTTTTCACCTTGAAATGGTTTGACAAATGCCCATCGCCATAAGAGAAATATGAGTGCGAATATAATTGCTGATAAGAGTGGAAGCGTTTGTGTAGGGAGAAATTGTAGGATTAACCCACCGAGAATTGGAGTTATAATCTGACCAATACTGATTAACGCGTTATTTACGCCCATTAAACTTCCAGTTTCTTCTCTTTTAACAGTTTTTGTTAATTTACTTGTAAGAATGGGGCGAACTACACCTGATCCAAATGCTAAAAAGGTAAGGGGAAGAAACACGATCCAGTAGCTATTAGAAAAAATAAGAAGGGTCATTGTGAAAATCAATGCAAAAATACCTAAGCTTAGAGTTGTATTTTCACTTAATTTCTTCAATAATGGGGTGATGAGAGCACTTTGAAAAATGACCCTAAGAATTCCAATCCAGGCCATATAAAAACTAATCTCTTGGACAGTAACGTTAATTTGTTTTTCAGCAAATAGAGCAAATGTTGTAATAAATATAAAAAATGCGAAATTATAGACGAAAAAAACTACTAAAATGCCCCGAATCTTGGCAGATTTCAAGAATCGTTTAGCTTCCTTAATAGGGATTATATCTCTGAACTTAAAATCTAATTTAGTCTCTTTTTTATCTATTGATTCGGGTAAAAAGATTAATACCAATATTATGGAGAGAAGGCTAACTCCAGCAGCAAAAAACATGGGAACCGAATAGTTGATTGTTGATAATATTCCACCAATTATAGGCCCAAATATTAGCCCGGCACCAAAAACAGCGCTTGAATAACCGAAAGTTTTAGTTCGATATTTAGGATTTGTCACATCGCTAATATACGCTTGAGCAACAGTCATATTACTTCCAAGAAGACCGTCTACAAGACGAGCTGCAACTAATATCCAGACATTATTAGCGATTCCAAGGAGAAAAAATCCTATTAGCGTGCTCGTCTGACTAAAAAGCAATAACGGTTTTCTTCCGTATTTATCACTAAGTTTACCGGTAATTGGACTAGCGAAAAGTTGGCATAGGCTAAAAATACTTAGAATTAAGCCAACTTGAAATGCATTCAAACCTAAAGATAACCCTAAAAAGGGTATTATGGGCATCACACTACTAAATCCTAAAACTTCTGTAAATTGAATCATGAAAATGATTAATAGGCGGTTATCGAATTTCTTATCTTGATCTGGTTCTGTTGTATGAATAGGTCTTCACATTTTTTAATAATTATTTTGTTATTTATAGAATTAAGGGCAAATATCTATTATCCTTTAGATACATTTCCGTTGAATGAAGAAAATTGATTAAATATTTTAGCATCTCCAAGTTTCAGGATTTTTATCAGTAAGTAATTTAGCTTTAATTTGACCAATTTTCTCGTTTTCAATAATTATGTAATCCATGAATAATCACTAAAATAAGGAATAATACATTAGATAATTACTTTTCATATTTAAACAGAGTTTTAATAAACCATAATATTATTAAACATAATAAAAAGAAGATATTAAGGGAATATAAGGTTGAAATTTTATGATCTTAGAGAGTACCGTTAAACTTGTTCTAGATATATACAAATATCATAAAATAATACCGCCAAGAGTTAGTAAAGTAGTTATTGGGTTGGGATATACGGGCGTTAAATTAGAAGCCTTAGCTTACGATCCCTTTTTAGGGTTAGCAGCTACTTTACCTGCGGTTATACAATCAACTAATTGTACCAAAATCGATTTTGCAGGAAGCTTGACTGACAAGTCTTTTAAAGAATTAATGAGTTGGTCATATCAACCGCCTAGTTTAGAAAGAATTATCGGTATCGCAACGCTAAATGCTGCGTCTCAACACATTTTAGCAGTGAAAAACCCATATAAAGAGATTGAGGGAGATTTAGTAGATTTTTTAAAAATAAAGCAAGATACAAAAATACTCTTCATTGGTTTCATGAAACCTATGATAAGAAAGATTTTGAAAAAAACTAAATTCATTAGCATAATTGATAACAACCCTTCAATTAAGAGATCTTATCAAAATATCCCAATATTAAATGATATCGACGATTTAAAAGAAAACAATTCAGCTGTAGATACAATATTTTGTACAGGAACATCGTTAATCAATAATACGCTTGAAAAGATCTTATCTGTGTTTAAAAACAAAGCTAAATATGTTGTTTTAATCGGACCAAGCATCAGCTTTCTACCTGATATTTTATTTGATAAAGGTGTGGATATAGTTGGAGGTATGAATATAATTGATTCTGAATCAGCAATTAAAGTTCTGCAAGAGGGTGGCGGAATGAAATTCTTTAAGAAATATGGAAGAAAGTACAATTTTATTAAACAATAGATCGCTTTACGACATAGAGTCAAAAGATAATAATTGTTTTCTTCTTCTTTTAAAAAATTTTTAAATAGAATCTTTATGTATATTTACTAAGGTTGATAATATAATGGTTCAAAAAAATTCGGAAAAATTGCCAAATAATCCCATAGAAGCTCAAGGTATATTGATAAAAGAATTTTATAAAAAATTCGGAAATGAAGCATTACCCATTATAGAAAGTGTTTGTGGAAGACAAGGTCGTGCTTTAGGTTTAAAAGTAATGAAAAAATTACCAGATAATAAATTAACAACTGTAGCACATGCTTTTTCAAAGAGCTTTAATCCAAATTTTGTTAAGATAATTTCTGTCTCAGATGAAAAATTTCAAATTCAAGGCACCAGGTGCCCTTTTGGTCTTGAAAATACAGCTAGGGCGTTATGCGAAGCCGTTATGGCAATCGACCACGAGTATTTTCGTGAATCGGTTAGCGATAAGGTCGAACTTAAGATTCTTAAAACCGTTGCAGCAGGCGATCAATATTGTGATACAATCTACACGCTAAAAGAATAGCATTATTAAAGATCATTATTAGTAAAAAAAAGTTTTTTCAAAATTATTTGCAGAAAAGCATATAACTTATAAGGAAATTATATCTAATAATTGATAGAAATCAAAAAAAACATATTTCAAATAAATTAATTAAATTAATCCAATTGATTGATATGAATGAGAATGAATCAAAATATAATTTTAAAGTATTGATTATTGGACCTGGAGCAGTAGGAAAAACAAGTCTAATAAATAGGTATGTCAACAATCAATTTTCTTTAAAGTACAAATTTACGATTGGAGCTGATTTTCTTATGAAAAATGTAGAGTATAAACCATCCAAAACTGCTAAGCTCACAATATGGGATATTGGAGGTCAAGAGAGATTTCGATTCCTAAATCGCAGTTTTTACAAAGGAGCTAATGGAGCATTATTAGTATTCGATCTTACGAGGGAAAATACATATACTGAATCTAAAAGATGGTTAAATGATATGCGGTCAATTATTGAAGACAAAATTCCTGTGGTGTTAATAGGGAATAAATTAGATTTGATTCCTGAAATTGGTGAAGTTGTAGATCGAAATGATACAATCAAATTTGCTAAGAAAGAAGATTTATTGTATATTGAAACCTCTGCTAAAACAGGAGATAATGTTGAAGATGCTTTTGTTGAATTAACTCTTCGAATTCAGAAAAATATTTCTTAATTTAACACAAATAAAACATTCCAACAATTCTACCTAATTATTTTTGTATAATGTAAGAATTAAAATTAAAAAAAAGAATAATGTTTATTGAGTTTCTCCATATTTCTCTTTCCAGATTGGATCGTTTATTTGTAAAACCCTTCTTTGGACTTTTCCTACCATGGATTTTGGAATTTCGTTTATAATTTCAATTTGTTTAGGGCACTTATAATGCGTAATATTTTCTTTACTCCATGCAATTAGCTCTTCAGAAGAAATTTTACCCACTGATTCGTCTTGTAGTTGGACCCATGCCTTCACTATTTCTCCCGCTTCAATGTCAGGTAACCCAGCAACAGCTACTTCCATTACATCAGGGTGAGACCCTAATAAATCTTCTACTTCCTTTGGAAAAACGGAATAACCTTTATATTTAATCATTTGTTTCTTTCTATCTCGAATAACCATTTGTCCATGTTCATCCATGTATCCAATATCTCCGGTTAAACACCAAATTCGTCCTTCATACTCCTTTAAGACTTCTGCTGTGGCTTCAGGTCTATTTAAATAACCTTTCATTACTTGTGGGCCGCAAACACAGATTTCTCCAGTAGATTCTATTCCATAACCCTTAATTTGCCCCCTACTAAAATCTTCCGAGTCGAATATAGCCCATTCAACTCCGGGTAAAGGTAAACCAATGGTACCCGGGGTATCAGTTCCGTCAAATGGCCCTACACTTACTGCAGTAGTACATTCCGTAAGTCCATAAGCCTCAACAAGTTTTCCGTTACTGATTGCTTCAAATGCATCCTTTACGGGTTTGTGAAGCGGTCCCGCGCCACTAACGCACAGTCGAAACATGTTTTCCAATTTAGGCTCGGGATTTGCTTTTAAATAGCGAGTTAAACCAATGAAGAGATTTTCAACTCCAGGAAGAATAACGCCCCCTTCAGGACCAACCTCTACAATCATATCTACAACTTCTTTTAAATCAAGTTCTCTTTTTGCGTAAAGTATGTTAAAGTCTCCTCCTTCTATTACCACATTTTGAACGATTGTCATCCCAAAAGCGTGAAACATAGGTATAATACCAACACATGCCATTGGGTGTTTCGCATCAGGCATCCACATAACATTTTGTTTAGCATTAGTCACACAGTTGTAGTGAGTAATAATAGCGGGTTTGGGAACACCTGTAGTTCCTCCAGTCATTAAATAAACAGCCGCATCATTTATGGGATCAATTTCTACTTCGGGAATATCAACTTCACCCCGTTTTTGACATACATCTAAAAATTCAATAGCTCCAGGAACTTCTCCTTTGGGAATTGTTCCTTCTGCAATTAATTGTTCTTTGACGGCAGGAGGAATAGCTGCTAAATCGACTATACATGTCGAAATAACAAAATCAAATTTATATTTGTCTTGTATAGGTTTAATCAAACCATACATAACATCCATACATATAAGCCCTTTAGGTTTTACTTGTTGGAGTACATGGAGAATTTCTAAAGGTTTATATGTTGGATTAATAGGGATTACAATTCCTCCAAGTTTAACAGTGGCAAAATAACCGATTGTAAATTGAAAGCTATTTGGAAGCAGAATTGCTACAACATCACCCTTTTTGACCCCCAACCTTGATAACGAGGTAGCAAGCGAATCGGTATACTTTCTTAGGACTCGATAATTCATAAATGTTTTCGAAAAATATATACACTTGTTCTTAGCAAATTCCTCAGTTTTTTGATCGAACCAATCTCCTAAACTAATAACCGGAAACTCAGGATGTTTTGGGACGCCATCTTGGTATTTCTTAAACCAAGGTTTACTATCATCAACATACCATTTATTTGCTGTCATAAAAATTTCTACTCATAAAATAAGATTTTTTTATTTTTACTACAATGGTGTGAATATATTTGATTTTTATGTTTATAAATCTAATTGGTTATGCCAAATAATTAGAAGTATTTGCTTTAAAAAAATAAAAAAGAAAAGTTATAACGATTTATAAAGCGCTTCACCAAGTTTAGTTGTACGAGGGTCGCTTGTAATTGACATCACCATATTATTCATAACAAACGCAAAGCTTAATTTAGCGTCGAGATCCATTACTACTACGGACCCACCCCATCCACCCCAATAAAATGTTCGGGGATTAGGGCTAATCGGCATTTCTTTGCTCGTCAACCCCCAACCTAAACCATAGCGTATCGTGTCGTTTAGAACGAGGTCAATACCGTAAATTTGTTCTTCGATCGACTTTTCAATCGTTTTAAGCGAAAGAAGGCGAATACCATCTACTTGACCTCCACAAGCTAAAGTCGAGGCTACTCGGGCCACTGATCTCGCGTTACCTTGACCGTTAGCTGCAGGAATCTCCGCCCCTAGCCAAGCTCTATCTCTAGCTTTTTTAGGTTCAACAATAGGGTTAGTAAGTGATTTGACAGCAATAGGGCCGAAGTCTTTAATATCGCCCATTTCGCTTAAGTCAGGAGGTATCAATTCAGCAACTCGGTGGTCGTGTTCTTCAGCTAAGCCAATGTGAAAGTCCGCGTTTAGTGGGATTGCAACTTCCTCTCGAAAAAATGTGCCAACAGTTTTACCAGTAACTCGACGGACTAATTCGCCCAATAAATAACCGTGCGTTATGGCGTGATAACCGCTTTGAGTTCCGGGTTCCCACCAAGGTTCTTGTTCAGCGAGTATTTTAATAATTCGATCCCAATTATATAGCGTTTTAGGTCGAACAATTTTACCAAAACCAGATAGACCAGATGTATGACTAAGAATATTGCGAACAAGAATTTTTTCCTTACCTGCTTGAGCAAATTCAGGCCAGTACTTCGCAACGGGTGCGTCAATGTCAAGCAATCCCCTATCCACACACATGAGCGTACAAAGTACAGTCATTACTTTTGTAGTTGAATATACGTTAATAATTGTATCGCGTTCCCATGGTCGCGTTTTAGCAGCGTCGGCGTAACCCGCCCATATATCAATCACATATTTACCGTCGATCGTTGCGGCAAACGAAGCTCCGACATCCAATCCATCTTCAAAGTTTTTCGCGAAAACTTCTTTAACTGCCTTAAACCGATCGTCGCAAAAACCATTTATTATCACTTTATCTGCCATTTTTTTTTTAGTATTTTATCATTTAATTAGTATTTATTTTTCCGCAACAATATTTATACTTTTTTCCGCTTCCGCATGAGCACGATTCGTTTCTTCCAATCTTTTTTGTTTTAGAGGGCGTGGGAGCGTTAATTTGGTGCTCAGCTTTAAAGTTTTCTGCTATACTTTTAAAACGAGGTAATGTACGAGAATAAAACAACTTCCAACCTTTACATAGAACGCTTAGTTCTTTTGAGTAATTGGGTGCTCCAAAACGAAACTTTTGGCAATCCCCATGACAAAGGTTAAGATAAGGGCATAAATCGCATTCTTTATTCCAATTTGCTTTTTGATTTCCAAAGCTTTGATATTTCTTAGATAATAATAGGTCTTCCCACGAATCGGTTTTAACGTTTCCTAATAATAAGGCATCGCGTACAAAAAAATCACACGGGTATACGCTACCGTCGTATTCAACAACAAAATATTGAACGCAACTTTTTCCCATATAACAAACATTATAGCGTCCGTAGACTAAATACTCCATAATTGAGTCGAATAAACGAATTGAAACCCTGTTAACATCTTCAGTTATCCACTCCTCGAATAAATCGGAGAGGAATCTACCCCAATCTTCTCCATTAATAGAATATGGCTTAAGATTACCATCCTCATCAAATTCAACACAGGGGATATACTGATGGAAAAAAAAGCCATTATCACAATGGTAACGATAGATCTCTTTAGCTTTTTTTACAGTCTGGTTGTTAATTAATGTTAATATATTAAATTCTACACCGTGTTGCTTGAGACGCTCTATACCGCGCACCACTAGCGAATGGGTCGGCTTCTTACCAATGGTTTTCCTATAGTAATCGTGAAGATAATCCGGCCCATCCAAGCTTACCCCAAGGAGAAATTTGTATTCTCCAAAAAACTTAGCTAATTCTTCTGTAATCATTGTTGCGTTAGTTTGAATTCCATTACTAATTGAAGAACCCGGTGGAGCGTATTTTAGTTGGAATTCTACGACTTTCTTAAAGAAATTTATACCCATTAAAGTAGGTTCTCCACCCTGCCACCCGAAAGAATATTGTTTATTCTGATCAGTGCTCATATAACTTTTAATCATGATTTCTAATGTCTCATCAGACATTCGAGGGCTATTGCTTCCATTTTCAAGATGGTCTATGTAAAAACAATATTCGCATCTTAGGTTACAATCTGCTGAGGCGGGTTTGATCAATAAGGAAAACGATTTCATGATATTCTTCCAATATCATATATTAATAGAATATGTTTAGAAATTCAAAAAGAATCTTAAATCTTTTTCATATAAACATTAGTTCATTTATTATTTAGAATTAGGTTTAAATCGATATTATCTACAGCTATCACAATAGCTACTTTCTATCTAGGCACTAAAAAAAGCTGCTAAGCTGTTTCTACTACTAATAGTAGCCATTTTATAGGGTAGAAAGGTGAAATATTTATAAAGGAATTTAACATTATTATCAACTATTATAAAGTATTTTTACAAATTTGGGAGAAATGTAATGTCATCCGAGTTTGAACAAAAATTAGAGAAATATGCTGAAGTGATATTAAAAGTAGGGTTAAATCTCCAACCTAAACAACGATTACTTATTGGAGGACCTACAAGTGGTAATGATGGTATACCTTTTGAAGCAGCTCCGTTAATACGGATAATTGCAAAAAAAGCATATCAAATGGGAGCAAAATTAGTAGATGTTATATGGGCAGATGAGCAAATGCGCTTGATTCGATTTCAATACGGTCCTAAAAAATCGCTTAGAGAATATCCAAAATGGAGAATAGATGCGAGATTTGAGACTTGTAAAGCAGGAGATGCGAATCTTAACATTATGAGCCCGAATCCTGATTTATTGAAAGATGTGGACCTTAGCGTGATTTTAAAATTTCAACTCTTCTTACTTAAGCGCCTCCAACCTGTTACAAAACTTGTTAGTGAATTTGCTTTAAACTGGTTAATCATTTCAACGCCAAATAAGGCTTGGGCAGATAAAATACTTCCACATATTCCTTCGAATGAACGAATTCAGAAATTGTGGGATATTATTTTCGAAATATGTCGAATAACTGAAGAAAATCCTGTTTCTGCTTGGCAAAATCATAATGAAAACCTCAAAAAGCGTTGTAAATATTTAAATCAGAAACAGTATAGGGCACTAAAATTAACTTCTCCAGAAACAGATCTAACAGTCGGGTTGCCTAAGGACCATATTTGGGATGGTGGGAGTGTAGCATCACAGAATGGAATTGATTTTACACCAAACTTACCTACAGAAGAGATTTTTACGCTCCCAGATAAAGATCAAGTTGATGGGGTTGTTAAAACTACTAGACCAGTTTTAATTCAAGGACAAGTTATCGAGGGATGTATTTTTAAGTTTTCTAAAGGGCAAATAATTGAGGCAAATGCTATGCTTGGTTATGAAATTATGGATAAATTAATCAATATAGATGAAGGAGCTCGAAGATTAGGAGAGATAGCTTTAGTACCCCATAGTTCTCCTATATCACAGACAGGTTTGCTTTTTTATAATATTTTACTCGATGAAAATGCTTCAAATCATATTGCAATAGGCCAAGCTTTCAGAAATTCGTTAAAAAATGGTATTGCACTTACAGATGAAGAATTTATGGCTGCTGGAGGAAATAATAGCTCTATCCATCTTGATCTTATGATTGGCTCAGAAGAAATGAGTGTAGATGGATTATTAGAAGATGGAGCCACAGAACCAATAATGCGAAATGGAGAATGGGCTTTTGAAGTGTGATTTGATTTGGTTCTTCAATCAAATATATTTCATTTTGACATATTTTTCCAAGTAGAGAAAGCATTACTTTTAAAAACTATGTTCTCAAATCTAATTTAAAAAAATAAATTATTTTTATATTAATTATGAAAGAAATTGAACCTAAAATTTTAACTAAAGAAGAAATAGAGCGAATTCCATCGGGAATTAACGAGGAAGAGCTTTTAGAGTTTGATAAACACGCCCTCAATTCTTTTTACGAAGCTTTAACTGCTATAGAAGCAAAAGAACCAGGATCTTCGTGGGTGAAAGTTGTTGATAAAGAAGGTAATGTAAAAGAGATTCTTGATGCCACATCCATGAATTGGACTTTAAGTCTTGGATTTGCACACCCGGATGTTAACTATGCAGCTTATCAACAAATGATTAGACTAAATCACGTAAGATATAACGTATTAACTCCTGCTAGAGTAAAATTGGTAAATAAAATCGCAGAATTAGCTCCCGGGAAACTTAAAGGAGGAAGAGTTTCATTAAATAATCAAGGTGGGGGATTAGCTAACGAAGCGGCTATCAAATTAGCAATGATGGCATCCAGAGGGGCCGACCATTTTGGAGTTTTTTGGGGTGGTTATCACGGCTCCACTTTAGTAATGGCTACGGCCACTCAGCCAATGCACGGAGTAAACCGTTTCACTAGTTTTGGCCATGAACACTTCACAAGAATGCCTTATCCCTATTGTTATAGATGTTTGTGGAATTATAAAGGAGGATTAAAAGGTAAAAAGGATCCTAGCTGTAACTTGGAATGTTTTGATTTAGTAGAAAATTATATACTAGGAATGGCACCAAAAAGATTCGCAGGAATTATGCTTGAGCCAATTCAAGCAGCCGGAGGCCAAATACCAGCACCTCCCGAATTTTTACTAAAATTAAAAGAAGTCTGTGAAGAGGAAAAGGTGTTTTTAATATACGACGAATGTCAAACGAGCATGTGGAGATGTGGAAAATATTTCACAATAACCGAGCGATATCAAAAGGAATTGAACTTGGATGTTTCTCCAGATATGATGACATTTACTAAGGGAATCGGAGGGGGGTATCCATTAGGTGTTTTAGTTGCATCTCCAAAAATCAAGAAGAGATTTGGTCCTTCAGAAGAGCATACTACATTTAGCTCTGATCCACTATCGTTTGCAACTTCACTAGCAGCAATTAGAGTTATTGAAAAAGCTAAATATGGTGAAAACTGCGAAAAAATGGGTAATAAGATCACTAAACGACTATTAGAAATGCAAGAAGAATACGAAGTTATAGGGGATGTAAGAGGTCCTGGATTATTTATTGGAATAGAATTAGTTAAAAATAAAGAGACACGAGAACCATTCACAGAGTTGTCTGAAGAAATGGTTTTATTAGCACCAGCGCATAATTTATACTTAGGACCGAGTATGCCAATTCTAACGGCCACAGGTAAACTGAGAAGACGAAATGTAATCAAGATCAAGCCACCTTTAGTTGTTACGGACGAAGATACTAATTTTATATTAGAAAATTTTGAATTAACTCTAAAAGACGCGCTAAATAAGTTAAAATAACAAAAAATACCCACTTTTTTTTATAATAATTTATGTGATTTACATAAATTAGTTATTTAATTTGAATAATAGCAAATGAGCTTAAATTAGTGTAATATTTTGCTATATTTCTTTTATCCATCTCTTTTTTGAGATCCTCGTATTCAAAGGCTAGATCGTCTAGTTTTTTATCGATAGATGATATATTTTTTTTGAGAAATTGTAGTTCTTCTTTCAAATTCTCGATTTTATCTAAACGCTCTTCCTTTTTGTTTTTATCGTCTATATTTTTAATGTTTAATAGTTGTCTTTCGGTTGGACTCTGGCTTTTTTTTTTCTCTAGCTTTTGTCTTAAAGATTCTTGTCTAAAAGACAAAACTCTTCTTTTGTAACTAAATATTTTCTCTTTCTTAGAGGTCTCAATATTAAAAATTTTAGCGTTTAAAGCTTTAATTTCCTTTTTCCATTGAGAAGTCTTCCACTTTACAAGATTTTTAGCTTTTTGAGTAAGTTGTTCTAGAAAGTTGGGGTCTAATTGAGCTTTATAAGGAACATCTAGATCACTAACTAAGTAATCTTGAAACGTTTTAATATCTAGCACGATGTCCGCTAAATCTGGAACCTCATTCCCATTATTATCTATTATTACAGCAGAAAATTGATTTTCTAATATATAACCTTGAAATTTTACGTTAAATACGAATAAATAAAGGTCTGTTTTAGAAGATAAAAGATTGATTAAATGTTCTGGTAGGTTATCCTTCATTAAATTGAGTATCGTAAATGTTCCCTCTAAATCTCCTGAGGTACAAAAATCTAATACTTCATTAATTAATGGATGTCCTAACGCAAAAAAATCGATCTCTTCTCTTTTTCTTGCCAGATTCAAATCAAATGTACCTACATACTCCTTTAAAAATTTATACCTAGGATTTTTAAGTAAAATGTCGTTTATCTTAATTTTTGTTTCAAAACCTATTTTTTCAGAAGCTTTGATAACTTCTTCTTTAAGGACATCTACAAAACCAAGCTTATTATGATTGAGGTTAAAGAAATATTTCGTTAATAAAAACAATTCGTTAT
Organism: Promethearchaeota archaeon; assembly: GCA_030668025.1. The sequence continues at coordinate 6,651 of DAOUUT010000016.1, read as the reverse complement.
GACTAAGCCTTACTTCTTTACACGTCGTCCAAGAAGTTATTAAGTCGTCGATTCGAAAAGACTTTTTGTCAATCATTAAATCGTCTAGTTGCATTTCTAATTCTTTTGCCCTTTTTACTTCAAAATCTAATCTCCTGTTGAACTCGTTCAATTTTTTCCTTCTCTTGCCCTTTTCTTCAGTAAAGATAATATTTTTTATATCTTTTTGTATTCTACCTATTATCGGTTCTAACTGCCCTATAGATTCTTCGAATAGGTGAATTCTTTTATCGAGCGCGAACATAATATCTGTTTCTACAGTACCTTCCATATAAAAGTTATAAATGTAAATCTCCTTGGACTTTTGACCAATCCTATCAAGTCTACCAATTCGTTGTTCCAATTTCATAGGATTCCATGGTAAATCGTAATTTATTAAAAACCGCGCAAATTGAAAATTCCTACCCTCGCCACCGATTTCCGTAGAAAGTAAAATAGAAAATTTCTTACTTTCTCGGAATCTCTCTACAGCTTCATCTTTTTCAACTTTATTTAAGCCTCCGTAAAAAGTTTCCACGTAGTAATCTTCTTTTTGTTTGTTCAACAAATCTTTTAAATACAACAGAGTGTCTACAAATTGCGTAAAGACTAATATTTTTTCGTTAGAATTTTGAGAATAAATCATATTTAACAATTCAATTAGTTTCTCAGATTTAGAGTCGTAAGGTAACGCTTTTAAATTGTTATAAAATTGTCTTATTATTTTTTCTTGGTTAAGCAAACCTAAGGAAGTTTTTTCTGATTCTTTAACCGAGTTGTTATTGTTATTGTAAGTAAAGTCAGAATCGATATATTGATCTTTCAATTCCGATTCATAATATTCCGGATTTTCATCTCTTAATATATCAAATTCAAGAGAAATGCTTTTTAAGCGCTCAATCTGTTCTAGTCTTCTATCCAAGCTTTTTAAAAACGCGTATTTGGAGCTAGTAAGTAGCTTTTGCAAAGTTGTTATAATAAATCCAATTCCTACGTTCTCCTTATTTGTTGCAGAATTGTAAATTTTCGCTAAATAGAGTCTAATTTCCTTATAAACTTCCAATTCTTGCTTCGTAGGATTTATAACAATAGTTTTAACAACTCGTTTATTTAAAAATTCTTCTGAAAATACATTCTTTTTACGATTCCTAATTAGAAACTTTGATAGTGTGTGGTCCTCTTCAATTTTCTTTAATAAATTTAATTTATAATTATCATTTTTTAACAGTTCTAGTATTCCTTCATCATTTTTATTACTACTAATGTATTTTAGGTTCTTAAGAAGTTTTATAGTATTTTTTACTTCGAAATTATTTAATTTATCAATTTGGTTAACGTTAGCAACTAGTAAATTTATAAACGGCATGTTTTTTCTAAAATGTTCGAAATCTGAAAAATTATTAAAAGCTTCTCCTTGGATTAATTCTATGAGCGAATACAATTCAAACGAGTGTAGTTGTAAAGGTGTTGCCGATAATAACAATAAAGATTCAGTAGAAAGGCTTAAGTTCCTTGCTAAATCGTAATTTAAGGTTTCCCTATAATTTCCCGTTGCTGCATTAATTAAATATCTTCGCAAATGGTGGGCTTCGTCAAAAATAACTATGTCCCATGAAATTTGGGAAAGAAAGTTTATATATTTTCTATTTTTCGCAAATTGTAGAGAACAAATAATAAGATTATCGTGATAAAATGGGTTTTGAAACAACTCAGTGCTATTACGATTTCCTATTTTCTTTAACTCTTTGATTTTTTTTCCATCGTATATAGTAAATTCAATGTTAAACTTGTTTTGCATTTCAAATTGCCATTGTTTTACTAAGGTAGCAGGAACAATTATTAAAATTCTCTCGGCAAGATTTCTCGCCATCATTTCTTTAATATAAATACCGGCTTCAATTGTTTTTCCGAGTCCAACCTCGTCTGCTAATATAATTCTTGGAAAGTATCCTTCAGACAATCGATGAGCCACATTTATTTGGTGTGGCATAAGGGAAAGTCTAGAATTGGTTATACATTTTATTTGATAAGATGTGTAATAAGAATAAAAAAGATTAGCCCAGTACTTTAATAAAAAGTTCTCTGGAGGATCAATTCTTTGCTTTGAAATTATACTTTTTACGGGAGTTTCATACTTTGAAATTATTTCAGATTCGTAGATTTGAGCTAATTTCCCATTTGGAAATATAGTTTCATAGGATAAGGTTCCTTCTTTTATTACGAAATTTTTAGAATTAATTACTCCAACTCCTTTTTTAGTAATTATTCTTTCGTTAACCTCAAAAACATAATGTATGAGATCAAGAGGATGAATAATTTTAATTATATTATTTTCAAATAAAACTTTATATTTGGTTATAAAATAAGAATCCTCTTCATCTAAGGATCTGGAAGCTGGGATGTCTATTTTTTTTACAATTCTACCAATATCTAAATCAGAATTTAATCTGAAGATGACTAAATTACCTATGTTGAATTTATGCCCTTGACAATATACATTAAAGCACTTTGAAAATCGGGATTCTAACGAGTTACTACAAAAAGGGCACTTATATTTAAGATCCTTTAGATTGTTAATCATAAAATTATTGTTCTCTATTTAATCTAAATATTACATATAAAGGTAAAAATTTTGTTATTATAAATTATTGAGGTATCTTTTATGATTAATAAAAAAGTAGAGCCTACTTTCGTTTGAGAGAACGACGATTTAGTCTTTTGTCGTTCCAAAAGAATTTTTTACATGAATTAAATATCACATTATTTTTGGCGAATATTTTCAATAAACCTAATAAATAAGGCTTTATTATTTTGTTACTTGGCGTTATATAACAAAAAAACCTATAGTGAGATAATATATGAAACCAAAAAGAGAAAAGGTTAAATGTCCAGTTTGCGGTTTTCAATTCATTCCAGAATCCTTTCATTATGAAAAAACACATTTTAATCAAATAGAATCCAAGGGTGAGATTGTAGAATTTCCGAATGGTAAACATCAGATTGAGCTTAAAGCATTCACTTCACTCAGGGATTCTTATGTAACTTATTGTTCTCAATGTAGATATCTAATAAAATTTGCAGGGGAAATTGGGAGAAAAGAAGTAATTGAAGATCCCTCTCTAATAAAAAAATTGGGGTCAATTAAGGAATTTGGAAAGACCTATAAATATCAGTTTGATGCAAATAGCAAACCCTATATGGATTATTCAGATTATTTTATTGAAAAAGTGGATAATATTAAAATAAGCATCAAAAATGCTTTAGATGAGGTGAATTTTGATCATTGGGGAAAATCTTATAACAAATGGAAAGAGGATAAATCTATTGATTCCTTCAAATTCTTGATACACTTTTACTCGACTTTAATAGAGTATTTAGATTCCCAAGTTGAGGATTCTAATGGTAAATCTGTTGTACAAAAGATTGAGGCACTAATTTTACCTAAAAACCTTGAAATATTAACAAAAAATGTAGAAGACTTAAGAAATAAAATAGCTCATGATGTATATGAACTAAATGAAGAGGAAGAGCAGTTAGTTGAGAGATGTTTTACTCAATTTATGCGATATTTAATCATGAAGCAATTAACTCCTTTAAAATTAGATAAGATAAAAATTGAACCTGAATATGACTTCATTGATATTAATAAGATCAAATATGAGATTCAAGAATTTTTAGATCTATATTTAGGGAAAGTTTTACATATAAAAGGATTTTATATTGAATTTTTAATGCCCTTATTAGAGGAACTCGGAGTTAGACATCCTGATTATAAACCTTAATTAATTATTTGGAATTAATAAATTAAATATTATTTTAACACTATTTTCTTGATTTTAATAAGGAAATTAGCTCTGTTCGATCAAAGTAGACTTCATTTCGGATAATTTTATCGCCTTCAAGTTCTATTATGTCCATTCCGTATTCTGTTATCTCTTCAGATTTAACTGGGATCGTCGCTCTCCACTTTAATATGAAACCCTTCTCAGTAGGATAAGCTTCAACCATTCGCCATATCCATTTTGGATTAGCAGCCAATAATTTTTTAAAATAGGTGTATAAATGATCATATCCCTTTAATCCTTTAGGATTTGCAGGATCTTGATAATATGCAGTTTTTGAATAGAAAGAAATGAGTTCTTCTGGATTATTTCCCGTCCAAGATGTTAACCAGTTTTGGCAAAAAGTAATAACTTCTTTCATTTCCATATGAATTACCATCGATTCACATAATAATAGATAACTAATTTAAAAAATTATTATTAAAATATATAATATATTAATTTTAGATATTTTAAAAATTATTGAGGTATCTTATATGGAGAATAAAAAAGTAGAGCCGACTTTTGTTGGAGAGAACGACGATTTAGTCTTTGTCGTTCCCAAAGAGCTTTTTACAATGAAATTATCAACCGAACAGAAATTGGACCGAGAAACCGCAAAAGAATATAGCAAGTATTTAACAGGGACATTTAAAGGATTTCAAAAGGCGAACAAAACGAAATATCAAAATGGCGATAATAACAAGACCGAGACGACACCAGAATTTTGGATAGAGTTTGAAAATTTAGCTAAAGAAATGGGAATTGCTCTTATTGGTTATACACCCGTGTTAAAAAACTACATTTTCAAAAACCTTCCAATTGTTGGAAAGAATGTGATAATTTTAGGGATGGAAATGGATTGGGATAAGATCAAAACAGCTCCAAGCATTCATGTTAGCATTGAATCATTTAGAGTGTATTACGACTTAGGAGAAAAAACGATCGAGTTAACGCGATTTCTGCAAGAAAAAGGGTACAAGACGGAAGCTCATCATCCATTTGGAGGGAAACTCTTGTTTACAGCTCACGCTGTAGCTGCGGGGTTAGGTATAAAGGGGCGGAACGGGTTAATTGTTAGTCCCGAGTTCGGTCCGAGACAAAGATGGAGCGCAATAACTACGGATGCTATTATCCCCGAAACAAAGAAAGTAGATCTTAGCGATATGGAAGATTTTTGCGAGGATTGTGGTGCTTGCATAAAAAATTGTTTAGGTGGGGCTACTTATGAAGAACCAATTGAGAAAACAAAAGGTTCTGGCATTTTCACTCACATAGATCGCTCAAAATGCATGGAAAGTTTATTGAACAATAATTATTGTTCTTATTGTTTAAAAATATGCCCCCAAGGGAATAAGAGAAGTTAGTTAGAGGTTGTTAATTCAGGAATATCGTACTTCCATTTATCTATTGTGAAATTCCAATATGAGTTCACTTTATCAACTATCTTTTGAGAAAACTCATAAACATTCTTTTTATAGCTTGTTAGAGGTTTTAAATAGTTTAGAAATGCTCGCTCTGAGTTTCTATATCCAGAAATGTTTAAACCATCATAAATAGATTCTAATTCATAAAGAGGTTCAGATTCTAAATTCTCGAATTTTATTTCCACCAAGTTCCCTTTTGGGATCAATTATTTTTCTTCAAAATAAGAGCCCATCATTCTTTTATAAATCCAAAAAATGTGATTCTCTAAATCTTCATCTAACAGATTTTGGAAGGAAAATGCTTGAACCATTTTCTTATAGAAATGTTTAGTTGACATGTAGACGACATAAGGATTACGATAAATATGAATGAATTGGGCGTCAGGATAGAGTTCCAATAATAATTTTAATCGAGCTGTATTGGCAGGATTTTTCAAGATTAATCGTTTTCCTTTCATATTTAGAGTTGCTTTTCTTAAAAGAAAATCGTAAACATCGTTCCATTTTTCCCTAATTTTACGAGGAACATTTTCAAATCGAATATATTTATAGTAGAATTCTCTTAATTTTCTTGGAAAGTAAAACCCATTATAGAAGGAATATGGAAAGAGGTTACCTAATGCCATCTCCTCTTCTTGAGGGAACTCTAATCCTAATCTCATATTATCCATGGGTCTTTTATCAGGTAAGAAAAGCTTCATGAAGTACCCAAAAATTTTATTTCCTAAAAAAGATTTAGGAAACATTGCTTGAAACATTGTAACATAACCAAATTGAGGATCTTGAACCATTAAATTATGCAGGTGTGTTGTTCCACTTCTCCAATGACCTAGAATAAATATAGGCGGTTTTTTTAGTTCAATTTGTTCTACTATCTTATTAAACCTCCATTTCTCATAAACTCGAAAAGGGATGCCAAATGTACTTATAAGATCAATTAAAAATACGCGAGGATAATATTTTAGTGCAACAGATCCATTAGATAAAGTTAATTTCATCCAATGTCGTACTGAAGATCCAATGGAAGGACCCATCTTGGCTGTGAGAGAATGTTTTTGTTTCATTGTTTTTATTTTTTATTTTTTTCTTAAGTATTTATCCATTTCTTTTGCTGCTCTTTTACCAGCGCCCATAGCAGAAATTACAGTAGCACTTCCGGTCACAATATCTCCACCAGCAAAAATATTTTCTATGTTAGTCTGACCTTCATCATTAGTCTCAATGTACCCCCATTTATTTACCTTTAACTCTGGGATTGATTTCGTAAGAATTGGATTTGCTTTAGTCCCTACAGCGACTATTATCGTGTCAGTATCTATCAGATGTGCGGAATTTTCAATAGGGATTGGTCTTCTACGACCAGATTGATCTGGCTCACCTAATTT
>DAOUUT010000139.1 GCA_030668025.1 Promethearchaeota archaeon | reverse complement strand
TCTAATAAATTTAGCGGTAGGCGATCTGAAAATTAGATTATATAAAAATAGATCCTCTAAATATTAATTAAGATATAAAAATGAATAGAATAAGTCACAGATCATTAGGATTCAGATTTCAAAATCCTTTGATACTGATATTTATATTTATAATTTTTTTTATTCAAACTTCTTAAAATATTCCTTATTATATTATTATCAATATTTTTAAAATTAAAGATTGCTTGATACAAATATGAAAGAGTTAACTAGTAAAGAGTATTTTAATAAAGTACTGGGCTCGTGGTTGGGCCGAGTTGCGGGAGATTTTGTAGGTGCCCCAGTCGAATTTGTACCGTACCCAACTATTATAGAAAAGTATGGAAATATCGAATATTTTCCTGAATCTATTGATTTAGATTACGTAAATGACGATGAAATGTACGAAATCTGTGCACTTGTTGCCCTTGAAAAACATGGAAGCGAAGTCACCGCGAAAGATATTGCTCAAGAGTGGGTAAATCTTTTATACACATTAAATTTCACTGCTGAAAAAATAGCCATAAAAAATATAAATTCAGGAATTTGGCCACCTAAGTCTGGCACCCATAATAATTATTATTACGATGCTATTGGAGCACAGATGCGGGCAGATATTTGGGGTCAAATTTCCCCTGGATGCCCCGAAGTAGCTAAAAAATTTGCAGAAATGGATGGATCTATTTCACATGCAGGCATTGGTATCGAAGGGGAAATTTACTTAGCAATTTTAATTTCTCACGCGTTTTTTGAAGAAGATATTAGGTTAAATATTGAGAACTCTCTCAAATTTCTCCCTTCTAACAGTAAGAGTTATTATACTCAAATGGTAGAAAAAGCAATTAACTTGTATGATCTATTTCCAGATAATTTTAGAAAAGCAAGAGAGAATTTAATTAATTATTGGGACGATATAAGAAAAAATAAATTGGCGTTAACGGGTGTTAAGGGCTCTCAATCGGAATCTTTACTTCAAAAAAAAAGAAGAAGATTTTTACATACTCAAACTTCAGGAGTACATGTTTTACCCAATATTGGCATTATTATTCTTTCTTTATTATATGGAGCGCAAGATGAGAAAGACCCTCTTGGCAAATCAATTTGCATTGCCGCTATGATGGGACTTGACACCGATTGTAATTGCGGAAATATAGGAGCGGTTTTAGGCGTTCAATTGGGTGCTGAGAACATACTTCCTAAATGGAAAGATCCTCTACAAGACACATTTGCTACTTATGTAAAAGAGCACGAAAAGTGGAAAATAACTGAATTAGCACAACGAATTACTAATGTAGGTAAACTCATTGCGAAAGAAAAGTGCAAAGGGAAAGTAAATATCTTATAAGAAAAAAAATACTTTTTTATAAAATTCTATTCAGTAATTAATTTATGAAAAATAATTATAATATCAGGCAGGCTAAAGATGTTGATTTACATAACATCATGTTGATTTATAATTCTTATATTAAAGAGAGTTTTGCAGCATATTCGGAAGAATATATTGGTGTTGATTTTATTATAAACTTGAAGAGCCAAGCTATTTCATTTTATGATATAGAAATTGACCAAAAAATAGTTGGTTTTAGTGTGTTAAAGAATTATCTCCCACCCGTGAATTTTAAACATACAGGAGTTTTAACTTATTTTATATTATCTGAATTCACCAGAAAAGGATATGGCACTTTTTTATTTAATAAATTAGTATTAGATGCGAAAAATAATGGAATCAACACGATTTACGTTCATTTATCTTCATTGAATGAATCAAGTTTAAATTTTCATAAGAAACATGGTTTTATTGAATGTGCTAGATTTGATGACATAGCAAAAAAGTTTAATAAATCTTTTGATATCATATGGATGAAAAAACACTTAGAATAATTTAATAGTAGTGCACTTCATTTGAGTAATGTTATTAAAGTTAGGTAAGTCTCTTTTTTATGTCTAATAATTCCAAAATATCATTCAAATTAATACAACTTAAATCTTGAACAACTATATCTGCATTTATAAGATCTACGTTACAATGTGTTGTTCTTAAAGCGATAACTTTCATTCCTGCTTTCTGTGCTGCGGTTATGCCTACAGGAGCATCTTCAATTACAAGGCAATTATCTACTTTAATATTCAATTTTTCAGCGGCTATTAAAAAAACATCTGGTGCCGGCTTTCCATTTTTAACTTCTGCGGCTGTGATAATTACATCAAAGTAATCTTTTATGCTTAATGTTGACAATAATAGATCAACATTTTCCGGCGGTCCACTTGAGCCAATGGCTAATTTAAAATTACGAGCGTGAAGTTCTTTTATTAAAACCAGTGCACCAGGCAGTGGTTTTAATTTATCTTTAACCATTTCTCGATAATACCGTTCCTTAAGATTTGCCCATTTTTCAACAACTTCTTGCTTGATCTTTGGACCCACTAATTTCCGAGTAATTGAAACAGATTGCTGACCAAATGTTAGATTAAATTCTTTTTTTGAAAACTTAACTCTTATCTGTTTTGCCAGTTTTACCCAACTTTCATAGTGGATAGGCCCAGTATCCGCCAATACACCGTCCATATCGAATATTACGCAATAGTTTTCAAACATGTTTTTATCTTTAAACATTTCTTAATAGTTTTATAAGAGAAATAAAGTATTTTAGCTTTAAAGTATTTTAACAATTATTCTCGAAAATTTAGCCCAGTAGTCGAGTGGATAAGACGCTTGCCTGCGAAGCAAGTGATCAGGGGTTCAATCTTCTTAAAACTTCTTATAGAAGGAACAATTCCCCTCTGGGCTACTTTATATCTATTCTATGTAGTTTAATACTTCTTTAATCGATTTAATTTTTATTAAATTTGGCAAATTGATTTCTCTTTCAAAGGGAAATTCGTATTCCCTTTCTTTTAAGATGAGTTGCATGCCTGCCCTATAAGCCCCAACAGCGTCGGCAGCTTCGTCACCCACCATTATGCAATCCTTTGCATCGTCTTTATTTAATCCCATTTTCTTTAATGTATGGAAAAAAATATCTGGGTTGGGCTTTCTTTTACCAAATTTTGCAGAAGTAACGATTGCATCGAAAAAATGCTTCATTTCATTATTTTTGAGCAAATTTTTTATAGTTTTATGGTTTGGATGATTTGAAATTAGACCTATTTTTAAGTACGAGGTTTTAGATAGTGATTCTAAGGTATATCTCGTATCTTTATAGGGTTTCCATTCTTCCTCTTCATAAGAATGATAAATTTCAGCTAAATTTTCTATAAACTCTTCTTTAACATTCTCGTCTTTAATCAAATAACCTTTTTTTTTTAACGCAGTTAACACGCTCTTAAATAATAATGTAGTTGGAAATTCGTCCTTCGTTTTTAATGACGATTTAAAGAAAGAATTTCTTTTTCTGTTGAAGATTTTAATAAAATTATCTATAATTATTTCTTTTTCTTCTATAATTTTTTCTTGTTTTAAAATGTCAAGTGATTTCAATAATCCACGATTAAAGCAATCGTAATATTTTTCAATTGACGGATTTTCAAAGGAAAACAGTGTAAAACCAAAATCAAATATCAATCCTTTTACTCTCATTCTATATATACTAATAACTTAAATCAATATTAACCTATCTCTCTCAGAATTCAAACGGATTTTTTTCTTTATATTAATTATTTAATAGATAAGTAATTTTTAGAATCAAACTTTAATTATTATTAGAATAATGTCAATGGATAAATGGCTGGGCGATAAAGATACCGCTGAGGGAAAAAAATTAAGAGAGGAAACATACGCCAAATTGTCTAAAGAAGAAAGAAAAGATTTAAAAGTTCAAAAGATTCGTAAAATCGTACAGAAGAATGAAAACGCAAGTAATAAAGACGACAAAAGAATAGACTTTTTGAACAGTGTTATTGAGTTTAAAGATTGGTTAATTAATAGATCTTATTTAAAAGGAGATTTAGAAAGAATAGAAACATGGGTCGCAAATTTATATCTAATTCTTACTGCCAGTTTAGACCAACAAAAAGAAGCTTCGGGAGAACTTGGTAAAAAAAATTTGATTAATAATTATAAATCTATTCCAGTCGATTTTTTAGATGAAAAGACACGAATAGCTTTAAATAAGAAACTTAAAAACACGACGAAAACGAATTCTGATAACTACTATTTAAGAAAATTAAAAAAACTAGTAAAAGAAAAAATAAAAGAATTCGAATATTATGATATTTTAAGAGAAATATTAGATAGTTGATGTTAAAGTTGAAAATAATTTGTCCAATTGCAGGCGTTGGAAAAAGGTTACAACCATTTACTTATTCAAAACCCAAAGCTTTTCTAAAAGTTGCTGGAAAAAGGCTAATCGATCACATACTTATAAAGTTAAAAAGCACTTTTCCTAAAGGAACCGTTATAGTTTTTATAGTAGGGTATAAAAAAAGGCAGATTTCTGAATACTTAATTGAGCACTTTTCAGATTATTTCAAGCTTCAATTTATAGAACAGAAACCTCTAGGATTTACGGCTGATACGCCTTTTTTCAGCGGTCTTGGAGATGCCATATTATTAGCAAAGGAATTCGCTATTGACGACGATTGTTTTATATTTTTAAGTGATAGACTACCAATGGAAGATTATTCTTCTATTTTATTAACTTATCATCAAGGAAATTGCGATGGAGTTATTAATATTAAAAAGGTTGAAAACCCTCAATTCTACGGTGTTACAGTATTAGACACTAATGATTTTATAACTAAAATTGTTGAGAAACCACAAGTTCACATCTCTAATTATGCCGTTTCTGGTGCTTATCTTTTTGGAAAGAAATCCGTTCCTAGATTATTTGAGCTTTTAGAGGAACAGAGTAAGATAAAGATAGAAAATGGAAAAGAACATCAATTTACACCCATAATCGAAAAACTTATAGAAGAGGGAATAAAGATTAAGGGTAATGTGATGCAGAAAGAGATCTTAGATTTTGGAAGGCCAGAAACATTACTTGAGGGAAATCGTTATTTATTGTCTGAGAGTAATTTAAAAGATCCTCTTTACGAAAGCATGTTCAAATCAGGAAATATAGTAGATTCAAAAATATTACCTCCTGTGTTGATTGGAGAAAATGTTAGAATTAAAAATTCAATTATAGGTCCAAATGTTTCGATTGGGGACGATCTAGAATTAGAAAAATGCATTCTCTCCGAATCAGTAATAGGAGATGGCGTGTTATTGAAGAAAATTATCTCTTCTAACAGTATTATCGGCGATTACTCAATTTTAGAAGATTTAATAAAAAATAAAATAACTATAGGCGACTCTACTTACATTACAACGTCAAATATGAAGTCATTTTAAAAATAAATAAAAAAAAAAATTGAATTAGTTTAATTTTGGACGCTTTTCTTGCCAAGGCGAAACTTCTTCAAATGCTTTTGAGACTTGAAGAACTGTTTTTTCATCATAACGCTTACCAACAATTTGCATTCCAATTGGTAACCCTGAATTAGTCCAACCAGATGGAATTGAGGCAGCAGGAAGCCCTGTCATGTTAAAAGGATATGTGTATGTCATCCAACTCATAATACTCAACGATTTTTTCCCTATTGTTGGAAATGTCGTCCCTGTTTCTAACCACCCTGGTTTAATAGCTGGACATGGCATAGTCGGTGTAATCAATACGTCATAATTTTTAAAATACTGATACATAACTTCGTAAACTTGTTTTCTTTGTTCTCTAGCTTTTCCGAAATTCATAGCACTATTATCTAAACCTAATCTTATTGTACCTTTTAGATCTGGAGTAAGGTCTTCAGGTCTATTATTATAATCTTTTTGTAAATCATAGGCGTAGCCAACACTGACCAAAGTCTTAAATGCTGATTCTGGTTTTTTTATCTTTAAATTTGCTTCTTCCACATCCCAATCGTATTGTTCAAACTTTTGGATACCATTAAGAACGCTCTCTTTAACTTCATCTTCAAGAATTTTTGCATAACCTAAGGTCATTGAATAACCAATCTTTAATTTTTTTGGTTTATCTTCAAGTATTTTTACATAATCTATGTCGTCGTCAGGGAACGAATTGTTATCCGCAGGATGATAACCTTTCAAAACATTTAGCATAAGGGCAGCATCTTTCACATAGCGTACAATTGGACCGTAATGATCCATTGAATAGAATGCGATACCAATGCGTGGATAACTAGGAATACGCCCAAAGGTAGGTTTTAAACCGTAAACTCCGCAACAGCTACTGGGAACTCTAATCGACCCCCCTCCATCTGATCCTAAAGCTAATGGCCCTATACCACCTGCAACGGACGAGGCAGCACCTCCGCTTGAACCTCCCGAATTTCTCTCTATATCCCATGGAGTTTTTGTTTCTCCAAAGAGTTTATTATTTGTAAGAGCGATGGAACCAAACTCCGGTGTATTTGTTTTACCTAGGATAACACTACCAGCCTTAATTAATCTTTGAACCGCGACGTCATCCTGTTCTGGGATGAAATCTTCATACAATTTAGAACCAAATGTAGTTCTTATCCCTTTTATTTGCATTAGATCTTTAATTGAAGTAGGAATTCCATGCAATAATCCTAATTTTTCTCCTTTTTTAACTATTTCATCTGCTTTTTTGGCAGTTTCTCTTGCTAATTCAAAAGTAGGAGTACAATAAGCATTAATTATTGGGTTTATTTTTTCAATTCTTTCAATTATGGTTTCAGTAATTTCAGTTGATGATAATTCTTGAGTTTTGATTTTTTCTCGCATATCGAAAGCCGACATAAAACAGATATCTTCTTTATTCAACTTTTTTCACCTTAAATTTATTTAAATAATTTCAATATTAAATCGAAAATAAATATTGTTATTGATATTTAATGTTTAATCGAGATATTATAAATAATTTCAAGTTTTGGATTATTTTAGACAGATACGAAAATCTTAAATCAAATTTTTAAATTAAAGAAAATATTTATTTTTCAATTTATTATAGAAGTTATTCTATTGTAAAAATATTACGTAAAAACTTTTTGATGGTAAATTGAAACAAAAACAAAAAATTATTTACTCAATTGTCCTGTTAAATTTCATTATCTTTAGCTGTTGTCTTAATTTCAATGTTAAGGCACAGGATCCCGAACATAGTTTAGGGTTTAACGAGGGAACTGAAATAATTTGGGAGATAAAACAATTAGATTTAAGCAGCTTTAGAGACGTATTTGGATTTGATCCCAATTTTGAATTAAGGGATCAAATAAGAATGGTTATTAGAGAAATTGAAGCTGCTACTAACTTTTGGATAATAAATGTAGAATTCTGGGATTATAAAACTGATTGGAGTTTGAGTGGAGAAGTTATCACTATCTATATTGGAAATGATCCTGAAGATTACGATGATTATCTATTCTGCCTCACTCCAATTGACGATTACCTGGATAAAGCTATTGACAGTTTACCATCGGAGTATTACAGAGAAGAGTTTTCGATATTTAAGCAGGGAAGAAGTAGTACTGGAAAGGATTATTTATGGGAAAAAGAATTTGATACTAGAGGAATTCTTGCAGTTGAAACTCGTTACGATGAATTTGACCAAATTATAGTAAAACTGGAAGGAACATTTCGGATTATCCCTTTTGGCTCCTTTTTTATAGGATTTTCATTAGTGGCTATTATTGGTATAATATTCATATCTTTGAAAAAGAAAAAAATTAATACTACTTTCTTTTAATCTAAACACCAATATGATATTCTTTTTTTAGAAAAATATTTAAAAATTTCAATTTAAGGAATTTTTATATCAAAATGTTTAAAGAATAATAATGTATTAACTTAAGATCAAAAGTGTTATAGGAATTAACCGTGCGAAATTAAAACTTAAAGTCTTTTTGCCATTTTTTATATCCAATCTGCCAAAGCTTTAGTCTAGGTTTGTTAACTTTATTGTCCACTTCAATACCAGGCTGAGGATTGTTCATCACTTTATGATAGCGAGAATAATATTCCTCTGCGCTTGAATTTCCTTCAATCAAATTTAAAATCGCTTTTTCTGTGAAATACAAAATTAAATCTGGTTTAATATCGGGCACCTGTTTTGTTATCTCTAAGGTATCTTCATTCTTTTTAAATAAAAAATAGTGTAATTTGAAAGTGGTATCGTCAGTGGAATTTTCAGTGATAAAATACTCCCAGCAGGCATTTACATGTAAATGTCTCATTAAATCTAATTGATTTGGAAAAAATTCTTTTAATTTTGTATATAAATTATCAGGTTCCATAGTGTATGAAATTTATTTAATTTTTTCTAAATTCAGCGGAGTACCGTCATAAATATATTTTCCATAAACTAACTCTTGAGGATAGTATTTACAACCTGCGGGATAAGCAGAATCTTTGACACCTCCTAAAGAAACCGTAATATCAACAAGCATAGGCCTTGCATTAATATAAATGTTTGCAGCTTCTAACTGATTCTTAAAAACCTCAATATTGTTCAAATTAGACGTGTATACTACTGCCCTCATACCATAATTACTTGCATTTGCTAATCTAATTGCATCTTTCATATCTTTGGCTTTAGTAATAGAACGAACAGGTCCAAAAGCTTCTTCTCTCCACAAAAATGGAGCCTTAGATAAATCTTCACACAATTCTGGTTTAATTTCAACAAGAGTCGGCGTATAAAATAAGCCGTAGTCTTCTCCGGTATCAATTTTTTCGCCACCTGTATATATTTTAACACCATATTCCTTAGCATCAGCCACCATCACTTCCATCATCATAAGTATACGTCGACTTCCTAATGGGCCAATATCAACAGTAGGATCTGTAGGGTCTCCATATTTTAATTTCTCCATTTCTTTTATTAGACATTCGGTATATTCATCATAAATATCTTGGTGAACTATTATTCGCTTCATTGAGAAACATTGTTGACCTGAATTGGTGTAACTTGCCATAGCATTCCATTTTGCTACTTCTTCTAAATTAACATCATTCATTACTATTCCAGCATCGTTTCCTGCGCACTCAAAGAAGAATTGTTTGAAAGGTTCCCTGTACATTGCAACACCCATTGATTTATCAGCAGTTTTTTTCAGCATCCTTCCATATCTCACAAGAATATCTTTTGCGGTATGTGAAGAGGTAACAGTCATAATAATCTTAATTAAATGAGATTTAAGAAATTCATCTACAGCCCATTCTCCAGGAGCTATAACCAAATCTAATGCATCTAAACCTTGAAAATCCATATCCTTCATGGTGGAATAGGCTTCTAACATGGTTAAGGGGCATGCGGTAGATGGTTTAACAATCGCACTATTTCCTACTAAATAATTTGCACCCATTTGATAAAGGGGGAGGCTAATAGGTGTGTTTCGCGGAGAAATGCAAGCAG
>DAOUUT010000010.1 GCA_030668025.1 Promethearchaeota archaeon | reverse complement strand
TGTCATTACTTAAATTTATCGAGAGATAAGAAAGATGTGGAAAATTACTTAGAGAGTAAAACTAAATTAGAGGAGCTCATTGAGCTCTTTGGGGGGGTTCCAGTCGATTACCAAGAAAGAGAGAGTTGTTGTGGATGGGGGGCTAGTCAATTGTTAATAAATCCTCGCGAAGCTCTTAAAATTACTTATAATAAGTTAAAAAGCGCAGAAAATGTTGACGCTGACTTTATTTTAATGCCTTGTCCAACCTGTTTATATACTTTAAGTAAACCAGAATATCGAGAAAATATTGAAAAGTGGTTCAACGAAAAGTTAGAAATACCTACGATTCATCTTAACGAATTAATCGCTATTTTACGAGGCTGCGAAGAAGAACGCTGTATTACCTTGCGAAGAAAAACCCCTCGTCTTGAGGAGATATTTGAAATTATAACACAACAATAATTTAATTCAAACTATTCTTATTTATTAAAAGAAAATTCACATTTTTTCAATAGCGTGCCTTGGACAAGAATCGATACATAATAAACAACCTATACATTTTTCAAACGATAATTCTAAGCGTTTATCCACGCTAAAATGTAGAGCGTCAGTTGGGCAAAGAGATATGCAAGCACCACAATCAATACACATATCATCGTCAACGATGACCCTTCCCTTTTTATTTACAACTACCTCGTTTCTTTGTAAAGCGTCAGTAATGATTTTCATTTTATTTTCAGGAACATCTAGCAAGAAGTTCACGCCACTCGTTCCCGTAGAAAATTTTAGAATGTTAAATGTAATATCGTATTTTAAAATCTCGTTTATGATTTTCGAATAATCGTCTATGTCTCTTATAGCTCCTAACGGTAAAGTGCAATTAATTATAGTCGTATTACATCAACTCCTCCGAAGTAATTATTCCAATTACTCTTTTACTCTCATCAACAACCGGTAATGCTGAAATATTGTTATT
The DNA here is from genome assembly GCA_030668025.1 of Promethearchaeota archaeon. The sequence continues at coordinate 26,183 of DAOUUT010000010.1, read as the reverse complement.
TTTCATTCGTCTGGCAGCAAGCCCAATTGGTTCGTTGTCCGTAGCAGTAATTACTTTTTTTGTTATAATGTCATTTAATTCTCCTTTATTTTGAGCAATTGCTTTGGTCACATCAAAACTAGTCACGATTCCTTTTAGATAGTTTTCTCGATCTGTAATAACGATGTGATTCATGTTCTCTTCTATAATTTTCTCAGCAATCTTCTTTAAATCACAATCATCAAAACATTTGATCGCTTGCCTTTTAAAATCTTTTACAAACTTTAACTCGGATGTTTGTTTCATTGGTTTGAAAACTGTATTTGTTGGAAGTGTCTCTGCGGGGGGGTTTAAGAAAAATTTACCTTCGTTAATCCAGGTTTTAAGTGTTTCAGCAATCTTACGCGAGTAAAATAGGGACGATAACGACGAACATTTGACTTTCTTTTCATTAATCTCAACATAACCACTTTCTAATTCTTTATAACTAACCTGTTTTAATATAGGCCTGTCCCTTCTAGGTACACCATAGTCAATTATGTCTGTTAAAATATCCTCGTTTTTGATTGCGGTCTTCTTAGCTAGACCTTCGTTTAAAATTGGAATCGGAATTCCAACTCCTACAAACATACTAGTGCCGTAATTTTCATAAGCTGCACCGCGCAAATATTCAGCGCTCATTTGTTTTAGATCTCCTTTAAGAAATAACGTTCCAAATCTGTTTGAAGGGTTATGTTGAGTCCCTTCGCCAATCACATACCCCATACCTCCTCCAAGAAAAATTCTCGTACCAAGTCCAATTGTTTCATAGTCAGGATCGTTACTTAGAGGACTTAAACATCCTGCCCCTGCGTAATGGGCGTTGCCAAATTTTGGCAATAGCTTACCCATGTAAGTGTATAATGTTTTTTCAGAACTATTTACCGCGCATACATATCGCTGGTAAGCGTTTCTTGGATTGCATAATATAGCTTGATTGATGCTATCGAGGGTGACTTCCGTATCCACTTCAGCTAAAGGATAACAATCAGTAGTGTTTGAATTTCCCCTAAGCCTTATCGGTTTTCCAGAAACGAGATCTTCGATAACATGACCGCCCCCGTATTCAAACGGTCTAACATCTGCCATTCTGGTACACCCAATATAGCAATCGACGGCCGCGTTCCCATGATAAGCGTGAACATCATTTAGCCATAGGTGCTCGAACTTAATTGGAGGATCAGAGTGCCCAAAATTCAGAAAAGCGCCGCTAGAACACATCGGTCCAAAGGTTCCTGTGGTTACTACATCAATCTCTTCAGCAGCTACTTTAACTCCTCTTTCTTCCACTATATTTATCATTTCTTCCGCTGTAACAACTACTACACTACCATTATTAATTTTTTCGTTTATTTCTGCATAAGTTTTGCTCAAATAATCACCGATTCTTTATTCTCCTAACCAATTTGAAAAGAATGTTTATGTTAAAATGATTAATTATATGCTATTTAAAAATATTTTCATATGAAATATGCGATTACAGCATTTTTAATGATTTTATAACATTTTTTCATAGCTAACTAAAAATAAACAAGTCTAATTTTTAGAAAAAATTATTGAAAATAGAATGGAAAAAAATAATAATCACACTCCATCATCTAAGCAGAAGGTAATAGCAAATTTATTACTCGTCTTTACAACTATTTTATGGGGTACAACCTTCATAATAACTAAAAACCTCACGAAGGAAGTTCCTATTTTCTTATACCTTGGCTTACGGTTTTCTTTAGCAATCTTTGGTTTTCTTCCATATTTTATTCATATAAAAAAAATTAACAAGAAAATTGTCTTATATGGTGCTTTAACCGGCTTAATTTATTGTTTTGCAATTATTTTTCAAACGTTTGGTCTTCAAACTACAACCGCGGGTAAGGCAGGCTTTATCACGGGTTTAAGCACTATCATGGTGCCTTTTTTAACCTGGTTTTGGTTTAAAAAAAAGCTAAAAAAGAGGATTTGGTTAGCCGTAATTATTTCTGTGATTGGTATGGCTTTATTATTATTAGAGGGAGAATCTGGTATAGTAGATGGAGATTTTTTAGTTCTTATTTGCGCTGTTTTTTGTGCGTTTCATATCGTGTTAACCGATAAATTCGTTCGACTTGTAGACGTTTACCTCTATTCTATCGTTCAACTAACTACAATTAGTTTATTTTGTTTTGGAAGCTCGTTTTTATTTAATGAGACATTCGATTTAATAAATGCGGGTTTACCCTTCTGGTTGATTATGATTTATATGGGCGTTCTCGTTACAGCTGGAACATTTATCTTTCAAAATTGGAGTCAACAACATCAAGGACCATCTCAAACTGCAATAATCTTTACTCTGGAACCCGTATTTGCTGTAATTTTTGCTTCTTTCATTATTGGTAATGAAACAATGAGTTTAGTGGGTTGGTTAGGATGCACTTTAATTTTTATTGCTATTTTGATTACTGTTCTAAAAAATAAAGCAAATGTTAATAAAAGAGATTAGTGAAATTATAATTTGGAAAATCTTGAAATTAAATTACAAAACCTGAAAGTAGAACCTAAATGCGTAAATGTCAGAACTCTAAGCGATATTTCGATTAATTTCTCAGTAAATCAAGATATTCCTAACGGTTCTTCTATTATTTTTAGATTTCGTGGAGGAAGAAACAATAAAAACGATTGGTATTATTTACAGCCCTACGACGCGCAAATGAAAGGGTACGTTACACTAAGCCTAAGCTCGAAAGCAAATATAGTTCCAGTACTTATTTCTGGAAAAGAACTTTTAATTAAATATATCGTCTGCGAGGAAAGTGGAATTAAAGCAGAGACTGTTTTTCACCTTAATATTTTTAAAACGTTAGTTCAATCGTTAGTAGAACAACATAAAAAGGTAGAAGTCTTATTCATCTTACCAAATCAAAAGCTAATCACTCCAGAAAGTTGTCCCACTATTAATGTTATTAACACGAAATTTGATCACGTTACAATAATTTGCCCCTCAATCGTTAGTGCCAACAAGGAATTTAAAATAATAGTAAGGGTTGAGGATAAATTTAATAATCTAATAAAAAACTTCTCCGATAACATACAATTGTACAAATCAACAAATTCTAAAGATAGAGATTCCATAGCAAGTTTAGAATTTAAGGAAGAAAACGAAGGAATTTTTAAGAAATACGATTTTAACATTTCTGAATCTGGCACTTACTCAATCGAAGCTTTTTACAAGGGTTTTTACTTTAAATCTAACCCCATCATATGTCTTGATGAACTTAATGAAAGGAATTTATTCTGGGGATATATTCATGGACATTCTAATAAGAGCGATGGAATGAGAGATGTAGAGGAATATTTTAAAAATCTAATAAATGCAGGATTAAATTTTGGGACGGTAACAGACCACGATCATAAATGGGAAACTTCTGACGAAGATTTTAAAGATATTAAGCGAACTGTAAAAAAAAATCACTCAGCAGAATTCGTTTCTTTTTTCGGATACGAATATGGATCTTGGTACACAGGATATGGTGATATTTGTATATATCATTACGATGAGGATATGCCGATTTTAAGGTCTGATGTTAATAAATATAATTCTACAAAGAAATTGATAAAAAATCTGAAATCTCATAAAGGAAAGGTTTTGTTAATTGCTCATCATAGCGCATTAAGACCAGGATATCGTAATTGGGATTACTTTGACAATTCAATAGAGAGATTAGTAGAAATATATTCTACTTGGGGTTGCCAAGAAAATTCGCATAAAAACGGAAACCGACTCCCTCCACGTTACAAATTTTTTGGCTATGGGAAGTATGCTAGAAAGCGGGGCCCAATTTTAGAAAAAAAAGGTTCTTTTGTTCAAGACGCTTTAAAGAGAGGATATAAATTGGGTTTTACAGCTGGCGGAGACGATCATTTAGGTATTTACCCTTCTGGGCCAAACGATCCCGATAATGGGCTTTATCCCTCTGGAATCATGGCGGTATGGGCAAAACATCTAACGAAAGAATCGATATGGAACGCTTTACTTAATCGTCGTTGTTACGGCTCAACGGGACCAAGAGTTATCATAGAATTTCACTTATCTCAATTTTTCATGGGCGACATTATAGATTTAGAAATATTTTCTCAAATACAGTCTAAAAGAGAAATTACAGTGAAGGTGATAAGCCCAATTAAAATTAGAAAGATAGAATTAATCAGAAATAATTCAATATATAAAATATTTGATGTGAATTCAACTAAAGCAGAAATAAATTTAATTGACGACGAGATTTTTAAAGAAGTTTCGCTAACTCACATAAATGGTAAAGAAAAATTTGTTTTTTATTATCCTCGGATTATTCTTGAGGACGAAAATATGGCGTGGGCAAGTCCTATATGGTTGATTAATAAATTTTAATAAATTATACTGAAAAATTCTTAGAATTTTATAGTTTCTTTCAAATTTTTTTTTAGATTTTTCAATTATTTTCTATTAAAATAAATTTATTAACCCTTAACCTATTAGTTTAACAAATTTGACATAATTATTCTGGTTGAATTTTTTTTTTGTAAGAATATGAGCAAAAATCTTTGAAGTTCTTTCTAAATTCTATTCTGGAGAAGAATATCGCTAATGGAGAAAGCATCAGTGAAGAAGTTAAATATTTGTAAAAAATGCGGAAATGTCATGGCTAATAGAGTACTTAGGAGAAGCTCCGACAAATTAGAAAAAATACTTCAATGTATTGTATGCAAACATTGGGTCCATTTAAAGTAGTTCTATTTCCATTCCAATAGCCTCTTTATTACACAATTCCGACTTATTCAGATTTGTTTATTTACTATTATAAACTAGAAGTTTTAAATAACAATCCAACGAATGTTGATTATGGAAGAAAATATCGAATTACCAGAAGAATTAGTCTCGGTAAAAACAAAGTTAAGCTTTAGTATAGGGGGTTTAGCAAACGGCTTGTTAAACGGACTTGTGTTTGGTAATCTTACTTTTTTTTACCAAGTCAAACTTGGCGCAAATGCTGGCTTATTAGCGATTGGGTGGTTGATCTTTGCGATTTGGAATACAGCAAATGATCCAATAGTGTCCTACATTGTTGATAATACTCGGACTAAGATCGGTAGAAGAATCCCTTATATTCGATACGGTTCAATTTTCTATGGTTTAGCCTTCATCTTTTGTTGGTTCCCGATATCACCTTTGATACCACTTTTAGATAACGAAATTGGCCTTTTTATTAACTTTCTAGCAGCGCTGTTTCTACTTGATACAATGTTTACTATTGTAGGAGTTTGTTTTTTTTCTCTACCAAATGAAATTGCTGTAACCGCTAAACAACGAGCTAATTTAGGTGTATATAGTGCAGTTGTTGGTTTTATTAATTTAGTTCTTGGATTAGTAATACCGATAATTTTGCTTATAGGGCAAGAGGGAATTCATCCGTTGTTCGCTCCAGCGATAATAATTATTGGTTTAGGATGTTCCTTAATCTTATTTGTAACATCATTTGGGATTAAAGAAAACATGTTTGCTCAACTCCAAGAGCACGAGGGCTTTATAGAAGGATTGAGATTAACACTAAAAAATAAACCTTTCTGGATATTTATGATCCCTGCTTTTCTAATAGGAATTGTCATGCCAATGTTTTCAACAGGAATCCTTTATTACATCGACTATAATATTTCTGGTCAAACTCCGATCTTTGTTTTATTAGCAATATTAATAGGAATAGTTTTAGGTTTGGTCTTGAACCTAAAAAAAATTGCAATTTGGCAACCAAAGAAGACGATGATCATAAACTCGCTTATAATTGCTACAGGATTCACCATCTTGTTTTTTGTTGGGAGCAACGCTATATTAGCAGCAATTCCCTTTTTAATTGTTGGAATGGGATATGCGGGAGGTATGGTTGCAATTCCCGTCCTAATGGGAGATGCGATTGATAACGACGAGCTCATCACCGGAAAGCGTAGAGAGGCAATCTATGGGGGTGTAAATGCAATCGTAACAAAACCAGCTATATCCATAGCTAATTTTATATTCCTCGCAGTCATTGCAGCTTTTGGTTTTGTAGCTCCTACGGGTGTTATCCAACCACAAACAGACATAGCCTTAAACGGGCTTCTATTCGCATTTTGTATTATTCCGGCTCTACTTCTAGCTTTATCAGCTTTAGGTTTAAGATGGTATCCCCTGGATGGTCCTGAATGGTTAAAAAAGAAGAAATCTATATTGGAACTTCACGAAGAGAAAGAAAAAGAATTCCTTAAATCCCTATCAGAAAAATCCAAACTTAAAAAAACAGACTGATTTGAAACATTTTTAATGATTTTATCAGTGCTCTTTTAATTTTTTTTTAATTTTTTATTCTTTTTTTACTCAATTTTAATCCGGAATTCCGTTACCTTTAAACAGTTTTGAATTTCAAGAACATTAAGAATAAGGGAAGGGAACGATTTATTTGAGCAAAATACAAAAACAGGGAGAGAATTAAACTCTTAGAGCTTAATAGAGGGCGAAATCCAATGTTAGCTCAAATTATCGCGTAAATTTCCCTTCTTATTAATAGATCTACTTTAGTATTATAAATAAATATGTATTATATTTTATAGGGTTACTAATATCATGAACAAATTCATCAACTAAAAATTTGAATTAATTTTTTTTATCCCTTACGATCGTAATAATTTTAACATAACGTTAAGAAAATAAATATTTTGTACACACGGTAATTCAAAATTTACACTCAAATAAACAATTTAATGGACTTACTCATAATTAATACTCTCATTAATAGTCTTTTTTTTCCCTTGAAAAAAGTAACTCTTATATATGAAACATTTCTTAATTTTTAATCACATAAGAAGTTTTGATAAAAATGTAAAAAATTTCAGATTCTAATTATCAATTGACTTCTGATATCTAAAAAAAACAAATAAACAAATTAAAATAAGATGAAAAAAATGAAAATGAAAAAAAAATCTTACATATTAATTGGACTGCTTCTTTTCTCAATGATACCTATTGTTTTTACAGTATTTCCAACTGTATTAACTGTTCCGACATTAATTGGTACTGCAACTGTAAAAGAGCAAATATATTCTGAGTTGGATGGTGGGATAATAGCCTCTGCTGAGCTTGATGAAGAGTTGCCTTTTTGGGTTGATATGGTTGATGCTGAAACCGTGTCAAATGATGGAGAAGGCGTTTACATAGCCGTATTAGATACAGGGTTGCTTGATAGCTGGCCATTCTTCTTCCTTGAAGCAAATATTGCCTGGGAACTAGGTATGGGATTCACTCATGATGTGTGGTGGGATGATACATTAGAAGATCTTGCTTTTGGTCCTCTTAAAGATGATAGAGGTTATATAACAGATCCATATATGGGTAGTGGTCATGGAACACATGTAACAAGTACAATAGTAGGTTATAATTACAATAATCAATTTTGGGTTAGAGGTGTTGCTCCTAAAGCAATAATTATACCAGTACTTGTTTTGGATGCTTGGGAAGTTCCTTCTCCTTACGGACCGATACAAATTTCAGGTGGTACTGATGAAATGGTTTCTGCTGGAATATATTATGTCGCAGATTTAGCAGAAACTTTAGACGCTCCTGTCATTATAAGTATGAGTCTTGGTGGACCAGAACCCACGAAAATGATAGAAGATGCTATTGATTATGCTATTGATATGGGTGTTATTGTTGTCGCTTCTGCGGGGAACTCCGGTGAAGACGGTATGGGATGGCCAGGAGCTTATCCTCAAGTTATCTCATGTGCAATGGGAGGTTGGACAGAGCAATGGATTGGTTATCCTGACTATAGGTGGTGGACATTTGATGTACCTGAAAAGCTAAATACCAAAGATATTTATGGAAATAATTGGCAAATTTTCTTAGATTATATGAGTTCAAGACCAAATAAAAATCTTGGTCAAAAACCACAAGACTTAGATGTTACAACTCCGGGGTGTTCTATCGTTGGTCCTTATAAAAATACTTTTAGTACTTCCATCGGATATTATTACTTATGGGGTACAAGTATGGCTGCTCCTCATGTATCTGCAATAGCAGCAATGGTGTTACAAGAACACAGTGATTATAACCAGCGTAAAATGGAAAAGACATTAAAGAAAGCAGCTCATGGATTACCATTACCAGCTGATGGTGCATTTGCAATAGACTTTCCTCCTAATTACTATTGGTATTTCACATGGGGTGGTACGGATTATGGTGCTGGATTCCTTCAAGCAGATGCTGCTTTAAAAGCTGCAAATTAGGATTATCCAAAATAAAAAGATACAACCAAGAATAATTTTTTTTTTTCTACTTTTGTTCATTCAAGATACATTTATTAGATTTTTTAAATGAATCAACTTCAATTTCCGAAAAATACTACATTGTATTAATAATTTCTGCAATTTTAATTTTTAACCCGTCTTCTGCCGCAATTATCGTATTTATATCAGTCTTCTCTTTTAATTTTTTGATTTGACTTGGTATGAAATTTTTTTGGGAAAAAGGGCTGTCCATATAGCTTCCAAAATGAGTGATTAATAACCCCTTAAGCGAGGGCTTAATTTTGTTTAAATAGGGTATCACTTCGTCAGTGCATAGATGGCGACGACAAACTACAGAATTTGGTCTAAGCAAATTCAGCACCAATATGTCAACTTCCGAGAGTTGTTCGGAGAATCCTTCAAATACCCTCGTATCGCTGGAGAACGCGATCGTATAATCCTTCAGTTTAAAAATTATCCCAAATCCATCGACTTGGGAGTGAACAACCTTAGTACCGATTATCTCAACTCCTTTGTAATTAAAAATATCTCCAGTCTTGAAAGGAACGATCGTTTCGAGCATGTCTTGGTGATATTTGGGCACGAATTTTAACGCCTCTTCGGTCGTTATCAGAGTTCCTTTTTTAAAATAATCGTAATTTTTATCGTGAAGTCGTTCTCGAGAAGCTTCGATTATCGCGCATAAGTCGTTAAAATGGTCTATATGCATGTGAGTAACGATAAATAAATCTGTTTTAGTCGGATCTTCGTTGTATTGATTGATCCGTACAATAGCTCCGGGTCCAGGGTCTATGTGCGCCTGAATCCCGTTGAACTTATACAGAATACCCCCCGTAGCTCGGTACTGGGTTCTGATGTGATGCCGTCCACCTCCCGAACCTAAAATTACCAATTTGTCGTCTTCCATAATTTAAAACAATAAAAATAAGTTAATAAGCAAAATTAAAGGTTAATATTTTCTTTTTTTCATTAATTCTTCAACTATAATATCAAATACTAGGTCTATGTTATCGCCAGTTTTTGAAGAAGTTTTCACGAATTCGATCATATTAAATGTATTTTTTATGCTATTGGCAGATTCGTCGTCGACAGCAATAGCTTCCTCAAGATCGCTTTTAGATCCAATGAGAACTATGGGAAGGTCTAAATCGTGCATTCTGATAATATTAACCCAATCCAGAATATCATTTATTTTAGGCATTTTGGTTAAATCAAAGAGTAAAAGCCCTCCTTTTGCGCCCATAATAAAGCTTTCGAGCAAGTGCCTAAAGCGTTGTTGACCTCCTAAATCCCACAATTGTAGCGTACAATCCCCTATGTTTTCGTAGATTACTTGTTTTATGAAGAAATCAACTCCTACCGTTGCAATTGTAGACTCATCGAAATTACCATCTACAAATCTTCGGAGTAGCGTAGTTTTACCGACTCCGCCATTTCCTCCCACGATTATCTTAAAAACATATTTCTTCAAAATCTTCACCGAGTTACTCGCAATTTTGCATCTGGTATTAAAAATAAACCATATTATAATAAATAATAAGAATTTGTACTTTTATTTTATTATATCACATTTACTTATGTTCAAGATTTCAATTCATTCTTTAAAATTTCATCGATTTGTTTTAATATTAGAGACAAGTTCTTGGAAAGAGCCTTTTGTATTTTAATTTTAGAAATATTATTGTTGTTTTTTTCCAGTATGTCAGTAGTAACGGATTTGGAGATCTTCTGAGCCTTTTTCGCTAATTCCGCTAGTTTCAAATGATTTTTATCGGAATTGCCAAACTTTTTTATCGGAAGTTCGAAAGGGATTTTAAAAATATGTCTTGAGCTTTTTTTTATTTTAACTTGTTTTGTCATTAACGGCGAGTTTAGAACTGCAGACAAGTAATAAGCCTCACTTAGGTCGTCTGTTGAGTAAAAACTCAAATCTCCCGTTATAATGAAATCCCCTTGGATGACAGCCGCGTTGACAACCGATCCTGAATTGTTGTAAACTACTTTAATTTTGGATGTTTGCCGTTTATTTATTAACTTAGACCATCTATTTAAGTTATCCATCAAGGATTCGTTTTTAGTCGTTTCTTTTTTAAGATTCAAATAGATTTCGTTTATCTTATCGTAGAAAACCTTAGCGTTCTTTCCTAACGAGGAATAATCAAAACGCAAGTTCCCTCTGCTTAGCGGTAAAAAGACGTCGTAATAACCGTAAACAAAGAATTTCACCAGCTCTGTGCTTTTGATCACCTTAAATATATATTCCTTCTCAACTAACTCGTCCTTAAATTCTATTTTATTCCAAGGTTCTTTTGCTCTCTTAAAAATTCTGATGTCCGAATTAATTTTTACCAGAGCAGTACCATATTTTTCGCAATTTATAAATATTAAATTCCTGGGATTTAAATCTGCGCCTTTATGGAAAAGCTTTTTGTATTCACTTATTTTAATTGGAATTAGTTTTTTATAATCTTCTTCTGTGATCAGCTTATTAGTGTAAGTTTTATCTCCTTTCGTTTCGATTAGATACGGAACCAGGATTTCAATTTTTTCTAATTTTAATTCTATTAATTCAAAATATATTAATTTTTTTCTTTTTTCTTTTATTGAAAATAAATGTACAGGGATTTCTCTATTATATTTTTGTAAACTCTCAGCAGATTTTTGAGCAAAGATACAAATAAAATCCACGTTGAATACTTTAGTAATTTCACTAGTAAACTTCCAGATTTTAACGTTTTTGAAGCCCTTAAAATTACGGAAACGAGCTGCATGAGAGCCATTTATAACTCCTTCGGTGATAATAAAGAAGATTTTTGCGTTGTTTTTCATGTTTGATATCTTAGCTTTATAGAAAAACAACGAGGCAATCTCAATATTTAAGATGTTTTTAGGTAGTGGTTTTATCTCTAGTTTTTCTGATAAATCTTTTATCTTCTTCTGGTAATCTGGAGTATCTATATCTCTTAAAGTAAACCAAGGAGGATTTCCAATTATCAAATCAAAATCCTCGTTTACATTTACCTCTTTCTTAAATAAATAATCGGTTACATATAGGTTCAAATCAACTTTGGATACTTTTTCCTTGAGTAAGAACAAAAAATTGATTTTAGTTATAAAAATCGAAATCGGATTGATATCGTATCCATAAATATTATTAAAAGCCGCAATCTTTTCTTTCTCTGAGTTATGAGAGTTCGTAATAGTTTTTACAATTTCAACTAAAAAGTTTCCGGAGCCACAGCAAGGATCGAGGACTTTCGAACCAAATTGATACGATTCTTTAACCATTTTTTTGACTAAGAACGGTGGAGTGTAAAATTCTCCAGACTTATGCCTTATATAAGTGGATAAAAAGTTTTGGATTACGCTATCAAACATATATTCTGGATTATCGTCTAATGAAAATATCTCATTGGTAATTAAATTGATTAGACCATCGAAAGCGAAGGGTTCTAATTCATCAAAAGCATCAAAAAGTGGGAAGAAATAACTAATTTCGTTTCCAATCTCAAAATTAAACTTTTTTTTAACATCATTCTTTATATTTTTAAAGAAATTATTTGAAAATTGTTTGGATTGAAATGTTATCTCTTGATTTAAGACGTATTTAACTACAAATAGATGTGCTATAAAATAAATAAACGAAAAGACTACATAGAGATGGACATCAGTGTGCTTTTTTCCGTAAATTTTTACGAAATAATCAAACCACTCTTTATAATTATCAGACTGTTTAATATCTTTTTTTAGTAAAAATTCTTCAATATAATGCAATTCTTTTTTAAACTTAAGCAAATCAACAGTCATAATTATATAAGAATTTAAAAATTCTACATTAAATAATTGAACAGCTTTTCTTTCTTAAAAGAATCAATGAATTAATATTTAAATATAAATTTAACAGACTAATATTGTTAAATTAATAGTACATATTTTCGCTTTTGTCAATAAGTGAACGATTTGGCTTCGCATACAATTCAGTTAGCAACAAAGTTCGAGAACGGCGTTTATTTTACGTGCGAAATGTGTGGTGCTTGCTGTCGGGGTTTTAAAGAAGGAGAGGTATATTTATATCAAGACGATGTGAAAAAATTAGCAAAACACTTAAACGTAAAAGGTACTTCAGAATTGAGGGAGTTTGCTAAAAAATACTTTAATATTGTGAACGATTCGTTCTTTTGGAAAGAACCCGGCGCTGAAAGAGAGAAAGTCTATAGATATAAATCTCTTGGGTTTAAATTTACTGGAGACGACGAGCATTGCCACTTCTTAAAGGATGATAAATGCACTATTCATGAAGCGAGACCCTTCCAGTGTCGTGCGTTCCCAATCGGATGGAATATGCTTGTTAATAGCGTTAAAAATTTTACAGATTATTCGAAAAAGTGTCCAGCGCTTCAAAAGTCGCTCGAAAATAAAGGGCAATTCTATTCAAAAGAAGAGATTTTAAAATGGGCAACAAAAGAATACGAAATTGAGAAAAAATATTTTCTTAAAATGAAAAAAAACGATTTTAATATTTTAAAAGTGTATTCTTTTTTACCAAAAGATATGGTTTCATAATCGATTTTAACATTACTTTCACTATTGTAGCTAAATATTAAAATATCCATAAACAATATAAATATTATAATAATAGGGAATCTATCGGAATACTTCTGCTCTAGATAGGTTACGGAGTCTTTCTCTAATGGTAATAGAATTAATAATTTTCACTTCTTAACTTTTTGATATTATCAATCTATTTTGATTATTATTTCAACAAATTAGAATATCTCTTCTTCTTAAATTCTCTAAAACATGATTTTCCTTATCATTGACAATGGGATTATTTTTTAAATCTAAATCCTCAAGTAATTCAAGTCTAAGCAAAGATTCAGGTAAACTGGAGATTTTATTATTCATTAAATATAATCTTATTAGAGATTTTAGGTTGCCGATTGATTGGGGTATAGTAGTTAATTCATTTTCCATCAAATCTAAAATTTCAAGATAAGCAAAATTTCCTATGGATTTTGGAAGGATTGTTAATTTATTCTTTTTTAAACCTAAATATGTTAATTGGGAAAGATCTCCTATAGCATAAGGAAGATTAGTTAATTGATTACCAGATAAATCTAAAAAATTAAGAACTTCGAGTTTATTTATTGATTCTGGAATTTGTGTTAAATTACTATCAACTAGACTTAAACCAACGAGATTTTTAATTACTAATAGAGATTCAGGAAATGTGGATAAATTATCATTACTATAATCTAAATGAAATTCTGGCAAATTTTTCATTGATTCTGGAAAATATTCAAATTCTGTGTCAAAAACCGTCAGAACTTCAAGAGATTCTAAATCTCCTATCGATTTTGGAAGATTTTTTAATGGGTTTCCATCAAGAAGTAATGAAACAAGATTTCTAAGGTTCCCTATAGAATCTGGAAGTGCAGTTAATTTGTTCCCTCTCAATTCAATGAATTCTAAAGATTTTAAGTTGCCTATACTATCTGGGAGTTGAGTAATTTGATTTTCTTCTAAAAATAAAGATTTTAGCGATTTCAGTTGAAAAATAGAATCGGAAAGGGAATCTAACTTATTATAAGATAGATCAAGATATGTTAAATCCTTGGAATCTACTAATCCCTTAATATCTTCTAAACTAGTTAATTCAATATTCCCTAATTGATAACCTAAATTCCCAGCATGATCCTCTTTCATGTAATACTTTTTTCCGTTAATTTTAATAAATCTTTCCTTCAATAGTCAGTCTCTCACTTTAATTAATTTTATTTAATGTAGAATTGTTAATTAAAATTACATTTTCATATCATAATTATTATAAGTTGAGGAAATTTTGTAGGATTTTCATTCTATGAGGCTTCATTTTGATAGATTAGGGAAGATTTCGCTATTTCTTAATTAAACTCATCGATTATTAATTAACTTGATGTGATATCAATAGAAAAAAAAAAAAAACTTTAGAGAGAAATTTGATTTACTTAAAACATCCAGCAGTACTTGCAGGAATTAAGAGAATGTCGTCACCATTACTTAAATTATAGTCTCTTAATTGATCGTTATCATCCATGGTAACTCCCCCAGATGACAAGTGAAATTCATCAAGATCGAGCCCGAATAAATTTCCTAAGGTATGTTTAATGTCACTTACTCTATTGGCGTCATTCACGGTCAATTTTTCTTTCTTTTCACCAGGACCGATAGTAGACATGAAGTACAAGGTGGACTTTTTCCCTGAGGAAGGTGTCTTTGAAGCTGGTGTTTTGGATTTAACTGGTTCTAATTCTTCATCAAAATCTTCTTCAAAACTCATTCATATCACATTTAGTTTTTTTGAGATTAATACTCTCATGGTAATTAAGTATTATAAAACCCGTTGGAATGAATTTGAATTTTTAATCCTCAATTTCTCAACAAATCTTAAATGTTGATTTAATAGTATTAGTATTAAGTGAAGTAAAAAGTTATTCAAAATATCAGAAATTTAATGTTTTACTATTTTGGGATAATTACAGAACCGTATTCCTTGATTCCATCTAATAGTTGAAATAATTACTTCATCGTGTGTTTAAGAATTAACTTTTTTCTTTTGCGAATGAAAATTCATAAAAATTAGATATACAAATTCTATTCATCTTTATCATCTAAATAAAAAAAAAATATGTTAATAATTTTGCTTTAAAATGAAATTTATTCAGTATAAAAATTTTTATACAAAGTTATAAATAAATTCAATTTTATCACAATTTTGCGTCAAATAATAAAGATCATTCTCAATTTGACACTATTTTACTTCAAATGGTTAAAAAGATAAGGGGTTGGGTATTTTAAAACGGAACTTGAAAACCAAGAATTGAAAAAATTCCAAAATTGGCAAAAGCTTTTTAATGCTGCTATAGAGCCATTAATACTATTAGACCTTAATGGGAACCTTATTACCCTTAATGAGAAAATATCGAATATATTGGATAAAAATGTGGACGATCTTATTGGTTTAAATATTTATAGTCTTATGTCTCCAAATGAGTTCAAATTTTTTGAGGCACAGATAAATAATATTGTTCGTTTGGGAAAACCTGTTCGTATTGAGAAAGAAATATTTGGAACAATCTTAGATCTCTCTATTAATCCGATCTTCGACGAGCAAGGAAAAGTAGAACAAATCGCGTTTTTCTCTCACGATATAATTGAGTGTAAGAAGAGAGAGGTAGATCTTGAGAAAAAATATTCTATTCTTAACCAAATATTCAATCTCACTATTCCTCTATGTGTAATTGATAAAGAATTCAATTTAATTCGACTTAACAATAATTTTTCTTCTATCTTAAATGTAAAGAAGGAAGAAATAATCGGTAGAAAGTGTTATGATGTTATCCCTGGACCTCTATGCAATACACCTGAATGCACAATGAGACAGATATTAGGTGGTAAAGATCATTGTGAGTATGAAAAAGAATTTGAACTAATTGATGGAAATAAAATCGTATGCAATATGAGAGCCGTTCCATATCGAAAACCCGATGGTGAATTTATTGGAATAATTAAGAATTACACAAATATTACTGCACACAAGAAAGCGGAGGATAAATTAAAGGAATCAGAAAAAAAATATCGACAACTAATTGAATCTGCACAAGAAGGGATTTGGGTAATTGATAAAGACGCGAATACCACATTTATCAATCCTAAGATGACTGAAATATTGGGATATTCTTCAGATGAAATGCTTGGAAGACATCTCTTTGATTTTATGGCCGAAGAAGGTATTGAGATTGCTAAAGGGAATTTAGAACGCAGAGAACAGGGAATAAAAGAACAATATTATTCTGAATTTATCCGAAGTGATGGCACTCGAATCTATACATATTTAAAGACATCACCATTAATGGATGGGGAGGGAATTTATACGGGTGCTTTAGCTTTCGTTTCGGATGTTACTGCTCGCAAGAAAGCGGAGATTTCTTTAAGGAATAGTGAGGAATTTCTCCAAAATATCTTCGATGGGATTCAAGATGGGGTTAGCGTACTAGATAAAGACCTAAACATTATCCGAACCAATTATTGGATGGAAAAGTTGTATAATTCTGACTTACCTCTTATTGGAAAGAAATGCTACGTTGTCTATCAAAAAAGAACATCTCCTTGTCCTTGGTGTCCATCTAAATTAACGCTAGAAACAGGCGAGTTACATAGCGCTATCGGGCCATATCCATCGATCGAAAACCAAATCAAGTGGTTGGAAATTGTAACAGTTCCTTTCAAAAATTCTGAA
The DNA here is from genome assembly GCA_030668025.1 of Promethearchaeota archaeon. The sequence continues at coordinate 9,604 of DAOUUT010000010.1, read as the reverse complement.
GGAGTAACTGTAGGAGTAATTGAACATATAAAAGATATAACTGAACGCAAGAAGATAGAGGATATGTTAAAACTTAATAAAGAACGATATTCTTTGGCTACAAACGCAGCAAAGGTTGGAGTATGGGATTGGAATATTGAGAATGGTGAATTTTACCTTGATCCAAATGTTAAAATGATTTTGGGCTATAGTGATGAGGAAATTCCTAACGATCGTGATGCATGGGAGACAAATGCTCATTCAGACGATTCTAAAGGCGTTATGGAATCTATTCAGCCTTTTCTTGAAGGAAAAGCATCAGAATATGTCTATGAGCATCGAATGTTACACAAAGATGGTTCCATTCGTTGGCTTCAAGTCCGCGGGAGAGCTATCCGAGATATACAAGGAAATGCCATTCGGATGGTAGGTACCTATACCGATATCACCGCGCAGAAAGAAGCAGAAGTAAAACTAAAAATATCCGAAACAAAATTAAAATTATTAAATAAAGAATTAGAACAAAAGATTGAGTTAAGAACTTATGAATTAAAATTTTCTGAGGAAAAAATACGAAATCTGATAAATAACATTTCAGACGTTCTAATGGAGGGTGATATAGATGGTACAATAACTTTCATAAGTCCTCAAATTTATGATATACTAGGGCGTCAACCAAAAGAACTAATTGGAATTGAATACATGGAACTAATTCATCCGGAAGATAAACTAGATTATAAAAAGCTGATAAACACTACTCTTAAAGCTGGAAGTAAATTTTCTATGGAATTAAGAATAATGCATAAAAAAGGATATTACATTCCAATTTCTATAAAAGGGAGTATCGAAGAAATCAATAACCAATTAAAATTTTTTGTTATTATAAGAGACATTACTGAAAAAAGAAAAATAGATGAAATGATGAAAAGTGAAATCAAAAAGTTAACAGAACTTGATCAAATTAGGAGCGATTTAATAAGAAGGATATCACACGAATTAAAAACTCCCTTAATTTCAATATTTAGTGGATCACAATATTTATTAGATCACTCTATCGATAATTATAAAGCTCACCATATTATTGAATTAATTCACTTGGGAGGACATAGATTAAAAATCTTAACTGATAATCTAATACTTGCCTATAATATAGATTCAAAAGAACTTAATTTGAATTTAAAACGAAAAAATATAATCCAAATAATCAAAAATTGCATTGAAGATATAGTTTTTCAAGCAAAAAAACGCAACATTTACATAAATGTTGAACTTCTCAAAGAACTATACATAGAAGTAGATAAATCAATGATTAAAAGAGCAATTTCCAATATCTTATCAAACGCAGTGAAAAACACCCCTAACAACGGTAATATTATTGTAAGTACATTCGAACACCCTAATTATATAGACATTATTGTTAAGGATGATGGCGTTGGATTAACAAAAAAGGAAGAATTGCTCCTATTTAAAAGATTTGGTAAAATTGAGAGACACGGGAAAGGGATGGGTGTGGATATCGAAGGTGCAGGTCTTGGTTTATACATTGCAAATGAGATTGTTAAATTACATCATGGTGAGATCATCATAAAATCTAAAGGAAGGAATAAAGGAAGTACATTTACCATAAGGCTATATTCAAGCTAAAATAGCAAAATTTTTAATTAACTAAATGTGTTCCTCAATTATTTATTATTATTCATTTTAATCTATATATTTAAATATAATTTCAAACTCTCGAAAATTGAAGGGTTTTATGAAGTATCCCTCTGCGCCCGTTTCTTTAAATTTTTTAGCAACTTCAACTTCAGGAACAGCAGTTACGTAATATATCGGCGTATCCTTAAATCTTTTATATTTTTCATCAAATTTTAATGTTTTACAAATTTCGTATCCACTATTATCAGGTAGAAGAATATCTAATAATATCAATTTAGGAATATGCATATCTAAAAATTCAAATACTTCAACCCCAAATAATGCCTCCTGACACCTATAACCTTTACCTTGAAAAAAATTAAGTAATAATTTAATTGTTGATTCGTCGTCATCTACAATTAATATGTCATATTGATCTTTATCAATAGGAGGGTTATCTAAAATATTTACAATTTTATTCTCGAGTAGTATACTATTATCAATTATTTCCTTAACTTTTAATAAAGCCTCCCAACTAAGCTCTTGTTTATGATTATCGATTATTAATTGAGCAAATCCCTTAATTGAAGTAAGCGGTCTTTTCAGTTCGTGGGAAATTTTAGAAAAATCTTCAATATAACTTAATTTTTCTTGTAAATCAATATAAAAATTTACAGCTTTCCTAACAAGATTTGATGTTGTGGAGAGATTGCTCTTGTTAGCAAATTTTTTCCATTTCTTCCTCGTAGTCTCAGAAACTAACACACCTACGTATTTATTCATTTCTTCTAAATCTTTTCTATTTTCAGAAATATTTACCACTTTATTTTTATATCATTAATATGTTTTTATAAACCAAATAAATGTATTTCGGTATGTTAAATGTCTCAATTTTTATATCTCTTTTTTAATTATTAAATTATTTATTGAATTTTACCTTTTCTAATTTTAAATATATTGTTTTTCTTTTAATTTACGTGTAGGATTATAATAAAATCCTTTTATAGCAACCTTTCCATAATATAAAATTTATTTACTTCTAATTATAAAGTATTGTATTTGTATGTTATAACATAAGATTTCGTATATATATTTCTGTCTTTTTTTTTAGATCTTATATATGTTCTATCTATTAAACCATAATTTTTTATGGAAATATTTAAATATAAAAAAGATTATTATGGTTTTATATATAAATTTAAGTAAAAATTATATATTTTAATCAATAAATGGGTAAAATCAATAAAACAAAACAAAAAAAAATTACTCAATTAAAAATAATTTTAGAAAAAAAAAAAAAAAAACGGAGGAAAGAATAATGGATAAATTTACAGAACTAACTCAAAATGATTTTGGGGAAATGGGAGAAATATACGCTATAAAAGAGGAAAGAATAATGGATAAATTTACAGAACAAATTCAAAATGATTTTGGGAAATGGGGAAAGATATACAATGTAAAAGATTTAATTTCTGAAACCAAAAAAAGTCTTTTTGAACATAATTTTAATAGAAAAAATTCAAGGCTTGTCTTTAGTGTCTGTCCCGATGATATTAATAGAATTTTTGAAAGAGATACCGTTGAAAATGCCTTAAAAGATCAATTTAACGGAGAATTCCATCTTGGTGGTCTTGCCGCCTATCCTATTGGAGGTGTTGCTGGTTTAACAGCAGCGAGTCACCATGTTCCTGACAATATTGTAAATGGAGAACGGGAAAAAGGTAATATGATTCTATTTGTAAGCCCCCACACCGGCCTTAGGAATGGTGAAAGTTTCATTTATGGAAATGTAATTAGACCAGGTCACGTAAAACCTACTACATCATGTGGTGCAATGATAGGTTTTTTAAATGCGTTGAAACAATGCAAGAATCCACAAGAATTTAATATGCCAGAAGATGAAATAAATATAGATCCTACAAGAGTGGTTCTCCATCAAGAGTTAGTGAATAATCATGGTGATAATTTAAGCAAAATCCTTGAGATGAGAGAAAATAATCAGCAAGTTATTGCATTAACCAAACTAAATTATGATCTCGTTATGGAAAAAACAAAATTAATAATTAAAAAATTCTTAGAGAAGGAATCTTTTAAAGGCAATATAGTGATAATTGGAGGCATCACAGTTAATCATTTAAAAAGTGACGAATTCATCTTAAAGGAAATTGTATATCAATAAATTAATATTTTTTTTTATATTTTTTTTCATAAATTTAGGTTTTTCAAATAAAAAAATAATTAAAAATTGTTCGAGAAAAAATTATTTGCTGAAGATTTTTATTGTTGAGAATTCTAACAATAGTGAAAATTAATTTTTATCAATTATTAGGAACAATTAATATTGACATTAGATAATATTAATCATAGATTCGCGAAAATTTAAAGTTATAGAGTGGTTTCAAATTGAAAATTGGATTGTTTGTCTGCGATTGTGGTAAAAATATTAGCGGCGTAATCGATAACGGTAAACTGATAGAACATTTTAGCCAATATCCAGATGTCCATGTAATTGGAGATCAATATTTATGCGCAGAATTGGGTTTAAATAAAATAATTGAGGAAATTAAAGAAAATAAGATCGATCGTGTAGTTATTGCCGCGTGTTCCTTTAAATTACATGGATTGTTGTTCAGAAAAACCATAGAAAAGGCGGGTATCAACAGATTTCTTATATCCTTCGCAAATATCAGAGAGCAAAACTCTTGGGTTCATAGTGACGATCCTGAGAAAGCTACTCAAAAAGCAATAGATCAAATAAATATGGCAATTGAGCAAGTTAAGCTTCTCATGCCTTTAGAGGTTCAATATGCTAATGTTAATCCAGCAACTTTGGTAATTGGGGGCGGAATTGCCGGTATTAAAGCTGCTCTTGTCATTGCGGATGCTGGATATAAAGTATATTTAGTTGAAAAAGACTTAACAATAGGAGGCCACATGGCTCTTTTTGATAAGACTTTTCCTACATTAGACTGTTCGATCTGCATATTAGGTCCTCTTATGGTAGAAGTAAAAGATCACCCCAATATTGAGTTGCTTACGTATTCTGAAATCGAAAAAGTAGGGGGTTATGTTGGAAACTTTGATGTAAGAGTAAAAAAACACCCGCGATTTATTAACGAGGAGACTTGCGTAGGTTGCTTTGATCTTTGTCGAGATGTTTGTCCAATTGACGTAGAGGATACTTTTTATCCCAGAAAAGCAATTGATGTGGTTTATCCTCAAGCTATACCGCTCTATCCAAACATTATAGAAGAGTTCTGTATCGGATGTAAAGCGTGCGAGCAAGCGTGTGATCGCGACGCAATCGATTTCGATCAAAAAGCAAAGACAATCGAATTTCAAGTGGGTACAATTATAGTTGCAACAGGGTTTAAAACGTTTGATCCTAGTTTGTTAGGCGAATTGAATTATCAAAGATATGTTGATGTAATCACCACTATGCAATTGGAGCGACTGCTTAACAACGATGGACCTACTCGCGGAAGGTTTGCGAGACCTTCCAATGGAAAAGTACCTAAGAAAGTGTCGTTTGTCTTATGCGTAGGTTCAAGAAATAAAGTTATTCACCACGATTATTGTAGCCAAGTTTGCTGTAATGTGGCAATTAAACAAGCGGTTCTTTTAAAAAAGGAATACCCTGAGATTAAAATTAATGTTTATTATACTGACATTCGAGCTATGGGTAAGAATTGTGAGGAGTTCTATAATAGAGCCCAAGAAACTTTTGGGATTAGGTTTATAAAAAGTAATATTTCAGCAATTTTAAAAGACGATTTATCAGAAAGCGGAGAATTATTAATTCGTGGCGAAGATGTTATTGAGGACGCTATTTTCGAAAATAGGGCCGATGTCGTGGTATTAGCAGTAGGAATTGAACCTGCAGAGGGCACAAAAGAATTAAGTCAATTATTAAACATATCACAAGACCCCTACGGTTTCTTACTAGAAAAGCATCTGAAAATAAAACCCTCTGAGACTTCTGTGAACGGAATATTTCTGGCAGGTGTGATACAAGGGCCTAAGGATATTCCTAACAGTATAGCTCAAGCAGAAAGCGCTGCTGCGAAAGCTATAGCTTTAACTTCAAAAAAAGAGGTTGAATTAGATCCTCATATCGTCTATTTTAATCCAGATGAATGTGATTTATGCCGATTATGCGAAAATATTTGTAACTATAACGCTTTAAAAATCGAGAATAATAAATTAATCATCACTCAAGCTAACTGTACTGGATGTGGAGCTTGTGCCGCAATGTGCCATTCCGATGCGTTATACATTCCGGGTTTTACTAAAGCGCAATTAAATGCTCAAATCAAAACGGTATTAAAGAAAAAAAGCGAATCCCCCTTAATAATCGCGTTTCTCTGTAATTGGTGTTCTTATATGGGCGCAGACCTTGCTGGCACAAGTAAATTAAATTATCCGAGCAATGTAAGATCTGTGCACGTAATGTGTACAGCAATGTTGAATCCTTCGCAAGTGTTTGAAGCTTTCTTTAACGGTGCAGATGGCGTATTAATCGCAGGGTGTCACCCACAGGATTGCCATTACGATACTGGTTTTATGAAAGCAACGACTAGATACGAAAGCATAAGAGAAATACTTGGGGAAGCTGGGATAAACGAAGCTCGCGTCAAAATAGTAAGCATATCTGCTGGCGAAGGTGAAAAATTCGCTCAAGTTATTTCCGAATTCAAATCTGAACTTGAAAAACTGGGACCAATTAAGCCTGGAGAATATATAAAGCCTGTAATCGCGGAAGAAAAAGCGAAAGAAAAAGTAAAACTGGATGAAATATAAAAAATCATTACAGGTTTCTGATGTAAATCTTATTAATGATTTTTCTTTTATCAACTAAAATGTAAAACAATAAATCTTCCCTACGAAAACATTATGAAAATTCGAGCTATTACAATTGGACAAAAAATACCTTATTTAATCGAGGATAAAGAATTCGAAACCGTAATGGAGCAAAATCTTAGCAAGTTCAATGCATTCAATAGAGACCTAACGCAACAATTTAACGATATAGCTATTGAAGTCCAGACTAAAAGGTTGTGCTCTCAACCGATATTATCTTATGATCAACAATTGCATGCTCGAAATTTAAATGAAATCTTAACTAGGATTCACGAGCAATTAGATATTTTAGAAAGAATCGTATCGAAATACGGATTTGATTACTTTGCTTCTTGTGCTGTATTAGCAGACGAGCAAATTCAGAAATATGGTATTTACGAAAAATTATTTTTGAATGAAATACCTGCGTTCATTAAAAGAAAAGAAAAATTTTTTAGTTCTGTAAATGTAGCGTCAACGGAAAACGGAATTAACTTATCTGCTCTTCGATCAGGGGCTAAAATTATAAAGAAATTATCCGAACCTGATCCCTTTAAAAACCTAAACTTTTGCGTGAGCTCTAATGTCTCTCCCGATACGCCATTTTTTCCCGCAGCTTATCACGTTTCAGAAAGACCTTCTTTTAGCTTAGCGTTGGAGATGGCAGATGAAGTTGTGAAGGCTTTTGAAAACTCTAAGAATTTTGAAGAAGCACAAAATAACTTGAGTAGAAGGTTTAACGAAATTTATGACAATTTGATGAGAATTTGCGAAGATGTGGCTAACAAGCACGACATTGAATTTAACGGAATTGATTTCTCTCCAGCGCCTTATCCTACTGTAGAAAAAAGCATCGGTACAGCCTTTGAAAAACTAAACTTCGAATATTTTGGCGCTCACGGCTCTCTTATCGGAGTAGCAATTATAAAAAATGCAATACCCAAAAGAAAAAAAGTTATAGGATTTTCAGGATTTATGCCTTCTGTGCTTGAAGACTATACAATAGCTAAAAGCTTATCAGAAAATAATTTTAGTTTAGATACACTATTGCTGTATGCTACTATTTGTGGAACTGGATTAGATTGTGTTCCATTACCGGGTGATATTACCGAAAGAGAATTGTTTTATATTTTATTAGATATATGTACTATTTCCTTAAGATTGAAAAAACCACTGACAGCTAGACTTATGCCAATTCCAGGTAGAAACGCGGGCGATGTTGTAGATTTTGATTTTGAGTACTTCGCCTCCTCAAAAGTTATGGACATTCGAAGATTATCTGAATTCAAGGAAAACGATCTTTTTTCCAGTAAAGAAAAAAGCTTCAAATTTTTGTGATATAAATTTTAAGAATGAATCCATCCTAAGATTTATTGTTAAAAACTAATTTAAGAATCTCGGAAAAAAAATATGGAAAATCTTATGGATAATACAAAAAAAAGCAAGAAATTGATATTTTCTAACGAAACTTTAGAATATTTTGATAATGAGATTGATTTTAAACCTGATATGAATCCCAGTGCTAATCATCTTAATAATTTTAGAAAAAACTCAAATTTTCTTAGAGATGAGATGTTAACCGAACTTGATCACTTAAAATTACTTATCCTTAACAATCCAGATTTGAAATTAAAAGCCCTCGATGAAGAGGAAAGAGTAATCTTTTTTAATTTTATAAATCATTATTCGAGATGTCCTACATGTGGTGCTACCAATCACTACTCGCATTTAAAAAAAATGTATTTTAATGATGAACATATAGAACTGAGAGATATTTTAATCAATTTTATGTATTCAGAAATAAAAAAACTACGAAATTACAATATTAATATTGGAATTCCTTGTTGTACTTGTTTTAAAAAATATTTAGAAAAAAATAAATGAATAAGGTTTAGTACTTTTCGATGACTTTTCCAGCTTGTAATATCTCAAAATTGATTTTGTTTCCATCTTCCTCGATTTTCTTGACGCAATCTGCTTGAATTAAGTAGTCTATGTGGTATTTAAAAACATCCTCTTTATCCAAGATATTATTGGCTTTTAATTTTTCAAAGAAATCTTCTTGAGAGGTTTTTTCCACCTCATTTAAAATTCGTAACATCTCTCGTCTTATTGAGTTGTTTACTGCATTCAAATATAATGCGTGATCTACCATTTTAACTTTTTAGTTTTCATTTTGTATTTATTTTAAATAATCGGATACTTTTTTAAAAATTTTAAAAAGTAAAAACTTTTACTCTATAATCAATAAGAATTTTATATTTAATTTTAAATAATCAATAACTTTGGCCAGCGTGAATAAATCGAATGAGTCTGTTACAACATCAAAGAAAGATGAATAAAACACAAATATCGTCGAAAATTAAAGTTTAAATTATTTATTAGATATTTAAAAGGTTCATACTCTATAAATAAAAAGGAATGTTATACATATTAAAATCTAATAAAAATTTTTTAATAGAAATCAAATTTTTTAAAGAAAGGGTAAAAAAATGCTGAAAAAAAAATCTTTGATAATATATTTTATAATATTGCAATTCTTTTTCTGTGGGCTTTTTTTAAGTACATTGAACCATATAACAGCTTCTTCTAGTACTTACGATTATTACGATCTTAAATCAAGTGCGGTGGATTTCTCTAATGCCACCGTAATTTCAGATGGTTACGATGGTACTTACTGGAACGATGGTCGTAGTCAAGTTCCCGCAATTACTGTTGATAGTAACTACATAGTTCACGCAGTCTGGGAAGATGATACTGACGGTGTGTGGGGTACAGACTCCGAAATAATGTACGCCAATTTCACGACCGCAACGGGATGGTCCAACGTCACCGTAATTTCAGACGGTTACGATGGTACTTACTGGAACGATGGTCGTAGTCAAGATCCCGCAATTACTGTTGATAGTAACGACATAGTTCACGCAGTCTGGGACGATTCTACTGACGGCGCGTGGGGTACAGACACCGAAATAATGTACGCCAATTTCACGACCGCAACGGGATGGTCCAACGTCACCGTAATTTCAGACGGTTACGATGATACTTACTGGTGGGATAGTAGTAGTGTCTTTCCCGCAATTACTGTTGATAGTAGCGACAGAGTGCACGTAGTCTGGCAAGATTATTCTCTCGGAGCGTGGGGTACAAC
>DAOUUT010000183.1 GCA_030668025.1 Promethearchaeota archaeon | reverse complement strand
TTAATTTCAGCTAAATCTACGCCTTTAGTCTCCTTAATAAAAAAATACCCTAAGGGAATTATTACAAGATTTACTATTACAAAAGTAATAAAAGTAGCACCTAAACCGAATGCTAGAATGGATAAGCTACTCAATAACAATCCAAGAGTTGTACCAAAAGCCCCTATTAAGCTTCTAAATCCGAGACCAGTTCCTCTTTTATCAGTTGGCACCAATTCTAACGTAATAAGTCTAATCACCCCCCATAACCCCCAAAAAGAGATATGGCTTATAGCGTAGCCAATGAAGACAATTAGAAACGCACTTTGAGAACTCATCGCGCCAAATACCCATATTATTACTGATATTGGCAATAAACACGACCATAGGTATAATAATGGCTTCCTTCCAATCCTATCAGCCAGAAATCCGTTTATTAGGTATGCAATCATTACTGTGAATATTGTTAAAAAGAATATAATAGTAACCAGTGTCTGAGAAATTGTCCCTATATCAGCAATATATTTTTCAAATAATCCTATGAATAGATTTGAAAAACCAAACAAAAAAGAAATGATTAAGATTATTACATAAGGTTTGCGATCATCTATTTGAAAAAGTGATTTTATATCTCCAATAAATGTTCGAGATTTTTGTTCCTTATTTTCTTTCATGACCTGAAACTTTGAAGATTCTTTAAGAGTGAAATAAATTAGAATGGATAGTGGAATTCCTAAAATTACCGGAAATAAGGTCATTCCCCTCCAATTAGGGGATACATCTGTTATAAAAATAAAACGACAGATTACCATTATTATCGCCCCTACTAATCCAACCATCATTATTATATTTGAATTTAAAGCTCGTTTATTCGTTTTTGACTCTTCATTTATATAAATCAGCCAAATGTCGCTCATAAAGAAAAAGTTCAAGAGAAACCCAAAAGATACGTACATTACATAATTAACAGATAAAAACATACCTAACGACGAGATGCTCATCCCAACAACGGTAATAGCCAACATTAATTTTCTACCAACAATATCTACTAAATATTGATTGAAAAAAAGAAAATACATTCCTATTGATGTTATACTCCCTGCCAAGGCTATCGTAGAATTAGCTTCATTTGTTGGTAATCCACCTAAAAATTCAGCCACAATCAAAGAAGGAATTGAACCGGGATAAATAGTACTATATGTATCAAGTATTTGAACGAGCATCAAGACAAATATTAAATATTTAAAGTAAGATTTTGAATTATTAATTAGATTCTCGTTATTTTTTTCAGTCATTTTATCTCAATTTTAATTGTCAATCCTATAAGTTTTAAAATAAGTTGTTAAAAATATGAAATAGATTTGGGCTTCTTTATTAATAAATGTATAGGATCAAAGTGTTCATCAAAATTCTTTTCTCAAAAAATTAAAGCTTAATACCAATAAGAAATAGGACTACAAAATAATGTAAAAGAATGTCATAACTAATCCACAGAAGATTGGATTCAAAATATTATCATCGATCTTTAAACTTAATAAATCGATTATTAAAAATACAGTCGCACCACTTAAAGACATTGTAATTACTTTAAAAGGCAATAAATCAGGCTCAAACAAAAATAACGCAAATAAACTTACACCAAACGAAGCTAAAAACCCTGCAACATACCCAATTATGGTTTTATTACTGTTTTTTGGGAAGTGGTGCTTTCCAAAAGCAACTCCTACAAGTGAGGCAAATCCGTCCCCTATACTAGTTATTAACGCAGCTGCAGCAAAAATTCCAAATGGTAGAAAAAGTAATGGTACTATAGATAAAACTAAGATCACAGTTTTAGTAAACTCGTAGATTTCATTACGCTTTAAAGTCTTTATTAACAGATTTGACAGACAATCTGGTAATAGATGATATACGTTCCGATTTTCAAATATATAAGATAAACGAATAAAATCCAAAGCAGCAAATAACATTACCCCCGCATAACCAATTGTTAAAATTAAAAACATTCCATAATCATGCCCTGTAATGCCCCATACTTGATCTGCGTGCAATACACCCTCCCATATGTGAACCGAAAAATTATATAATATAATTATTACTCCAGCAGGAATTAAATGAAACAATTTTCGGTGAAAATCGGTGCTCAAGGAATAGGATTTGTTGTTATTCTGCTTTACATTAGTTACGTTAGTTAATTCGTATTTTTCGAGAAATTTTGCGAGCGTGCGATTTTGTTTGAGGTATGGTCTATCTTTTAACACGACACGATGCTGATATATTAATATAGAAAATATTAATAAAAGAGAATAAATACAAATAATATTCATGGAAAACGCCTGATGGAATCTTACATGTTCATTGTCTTCCATATAAAAAAAGGGGTAAATAATTCCTGAAACAATCCATAATAAAACAACGATAAACGAATTGTAAAAATTATGCTCCTTAGGAAACCTTCTTTTTAATTTGATGGCGTAATATAATTGGCAAAGTCCCATTAAAATAAATAAAATCGTTATGGGTAATGTGATTAAAGTAAAAACCATTGTATTCTAAATAAAAAATGATCGATATAAAAAATAATTTGTGGAATGAGTTTAATTTAAAATATTTATCCCCCTCCGATAGGAGGAAAAATTGCGAGAGTATCTCTATCTTTAATAACTAAATTTCTGTCGTATCGGGGTGAACCATTAACCATGAAAATTAATTTCTTTTCCTCTTTAGGAATCTTTACTTTTTTCAAGACAGATTTAATTGTACTTCCTTCAGGAATTTCAATAACTGATTTAGGAACGCCGTATTTTCTTAAGTTTGCAAAGAGCTTAATAGTTACATAAATAGAATTAAGGTTGGGTATTTCGACGAACATTAACGCCATTTTCTTAGGGAACAAACCCACCCGATCTCCGTCTCTGATTTCTTTCCCAGGCCCACAATATTGACCATTTAGGAAAATATGGCTAATTTCATTTCCTTCAATATTGAATTTGTCAAGAATATCAAGGACAGAATGTATCTCATTACCTTCAATGTTTAACGTAATAGGGAACCCTTTCTCTAAATCGGCATCTTTTACTTTTTCCCTCAAATTTCCGTACAGCTTTATCAAAATCGACATCTTATTAGCTTACCCATTAAATCAACAAGTAAAATAAGATAAAAATGTTATCTTTATGTTTTAAAAGAAAATATAAAAAATAAAATTGAAAAATAAAACTTTTTTTATAAGCCTAGTAATAAAATTTGATCTATAAAATCATGAACTTTTTTCAAGTTCTCTTCTCCAAGCGATTTGTCTACTTGGAGTTTTAGATCCAAAATTGTACTCAAAGCTTGTACTACTGTGTTTTGAACGGTGCTATTAAATTGACTCTTTTTTTGGTTTTGTTCCTTAAAATATTCAACTCGATTCAACATTGCGTCTTGATATTCTTTTGCTGTATTTGTTTTTAACGAGACTAGCTTACGAAGCTTTAACCCATCTTTAGTTTCAACAATTTCATCAACCATCTTTTTTATTCCTCCTTTTTTATTCCTCCGTTTTGAGCCACTTCTTGTCGAATCTCTTCTCTTGTTTGTCCTGTGGTCGTATCGAATTCTTCCCTAACTTTTTGGGTAATATTTTTTGCTACTTGTTTTTCGATGCTCTCCCGGTGTAAAGAATTCATAGTACAAAATGGAATCTCTTTAATGGTCCCATCCGGCATTGCTACTCCAAAATGAACGATACATCTTTTTGTTCTTTCAATATCCAGGTTATAAGCATCCTGGAAGTGCATACTGGAAAGCAAGAGCGTACCATGTGTGAACGAACTAATGCTTTCCCAATCGGCGTTCATAAGCAGACGGGAGAACATCTCCATGAGTTTGCCAGGTTTTTTCGTGTATTGTAGCATCCCAAGTAGAAACCTTGCTCTAAGTTGCGTTTTGTCAAGAAATTCTAAACCACTATCTAAAGTTTTACCGGCATCTCCTAACAAGTTTTCAAAGAATTTAATGGGTTGTTTCTCTTTGTGCTTCATTTTTTCCCAGAATCGATTAGCAAAGTCTATTATTTTTAACGGGTCAAAGTAGTCCATTATTGGAACCATCTCGTTAGTGTCAGGATCGACCACTAAATATGTTGCGAAGCCACAATCTGGGTGGCATGTGAACTCTACAGGTTCCACATCAGAAAGATATGCGACAATTCTGCCAAATTCCACGATAGTTGTTAATGGATACCAAGAATCGTCCATCCTAACTTTACCACCGGTCTGATTTTCAATTTCTTGGATGACATCTGCGTTTGTAATTCTTAACTCTTGCATCTCTTCTGACGAAATTCTACCACATAAAGAAACCGGTTGGAATGTAATTCCACGTATAACATCAATGTTATCAAGAGAAAATTGGATTATGTTACCTACTTCAATGTCCGTGATTCCCTTAACAATTGTAGCTACTAAATTAATGGACGATAGACCAGCTTTTCGGCAATTTTCAACAACTCGCATTTTATATGACATCAAATTTTTTATCCCACGAGTCTTCTCGTAGGTTGCGTCATTTATGCCGTCAAATTGGAGATAAAGAGTATCTAGACCCATCTCAAAGACTTTTTTTGTCCATTCAAGACCTCCTTTTTTGCGGCTAAATCCGTAGCCGTTTGTAGCAACGATTACCTCTTTAAAACCGTGGTCTTTAGCCATTTTACAAATCTCAGGAAAATCTTTTCTAACTGTTGGCTCACCACCCGTGAACATTATAGCTGGTGCAGGCAAAGGCTTGCTTCTAAAATGTTTCATAATTCTGTCGATTTCTTCTAACGAAGGCTCGACTAAATAACCTGATTTCTGCACGTTAGCATAACAGAAGTTGCAGTTGAAATTACATCGATTAGTCAAGTCAATTAAAGCCAGAGAGCATGTCGATAGATGTTCTGTGCAAAGTCCACAGTTATAAGGACATCCTCTTGGATCTTCAGGTAAGCAATCTGCTGGATTGGCCTCTCCGTCCTTCTCAAACTGCCAAACGACATTTCCATCTTTGTCTTTCTTTTGATAGTGCGTCCATTTGTAATACTTTGCGCTTGAGCTTATAAGATCCTTGAAATCACCGTGTTCAGGGCATGTTTTACACATATATATTTGCTCGTCATCTTCTTCTTGAACTACTGCCGGTATCCGTTCTAGACACTCTGGACATATGCTGACAGTCTTTCTATAATATTTTTCATTTAAATAATCTGTTTCATCTAAATGGTACATTTAAATTTACACCAATTTAAAATGATCTAATTAAATCACTTATTAAACATATTGAAAACTTATTTATATAAAAAGAAAATCCTAATTTTAATATTATTACAAATACTAAGATTAGAGATCGTAAATATAGAAGAATACATTTTCTTGTTTTCTACGATCGTTTTATTAACGATAATCTCTAAATAATGTTAAGAAATTCCAAAATTTAGGTTTTGTATAACTTTATCAACTTTATTTTCCTTGAAAATTTGGTTTTCTTTTTTCAAGAAATGCTTTTACGCCTTCTTTAAAATCTTCTGTGCCAGCACTTATTTTTATATTTTCAGCTTCAAAATCTAAATGCCTTTCTAAATTATTGCTATACGAATCATTAATTAATTTTTTCGCGTTCGCAAATGCTATAGGAGGACCACTACTTAATTTTACAGCAATTTTTTTGACTTCATCTAATAACGATTTTTCAGTTTTAATAACGCGAGAAACTAAATTGAATCTCAAAGCTTCTTCTGAATTAAGATTTCTATTTAAAAAGACCATCTCATTTGCTACACTTAAACCAACAATTTTAGGTAAGTGATAAGTTGTAGATGAATCAGGTGATAAACCAACTCCTGTAAAAGCAGAACCAAAAGAAGCGTTTTCGGAACAAATTCTCAAATCACATGAACAAGCAAGACCTAAACCTGCTCCAAAACAAGGCCCGTTTACTGCAGCGATAGAAGGGACTCTCATAGTTTTAAGAATTTTTAATCCAGCGTGCAACTTACTTACCAGTTTAGAAAGAAACGCTTTAGGGTCTTCTGCTTCGTTGAATTCAATTAAATCCCCACCACCACAAAAAGCTTTTCCTTTTCCAGTTATGATCAAGGAGCGAATAACGTTATTATTAGAGATTTCATTGAGGGCGTCGTATAAATCTTCGGCTAATTTATAACTTAAAGCATTAAATTGCGTAGGACGATTTAAGAACAAAATAGCTAAATTATTAGATTTATCTATTTCTAATTCTATTAATTTATTTTCAGACATTATGTTCAAAATAAATGAAATAGAATATAAATTCTTTATAGGTTCTTAAGAAATTTGGCTTTTAGATAAATATAAAGTTATTGATACCAGCCCCCATGTTCATACAAAAATATTTTAATTGAAAGATTTAGAATATTTTCTCGTTAGTGAATTAGTCAGCTCTCTTAATTTTTTAGAAATTTTTAATTTAAAAACATGATTTTCATCTAAGGTTTTGTATTCGCCTGGTAAGTTTTTAATATTCTTTAGATAATACTTCTGAATTTCCATTAATTGAGGTATCCTGTTAATTAGGTTCCCTTTTTCCATTATCGGAGTTAATAAAGCCTCTGAATTCGGCGGTGCTTCGTCTTCGTATAACATTAAAATGTCTTCTTTGAAAACTCCTAGCTCGTTATAAATCCTGTAAATTTGCTTCTTTCCCGGGTAAGTAAATTTTTCTTCGCTTATTTTAATTTTAGGTTGACCATTATATTCAATTAGTTTATACACGCCTGCAATAGTTGGATCGTCTCTAGATGTTGCTAACTCAGTCCCCACGCCCAATGCGTCAATAGGGGCGTTGTTATCAATAATTTTTTTAATCTTATACTCGTTTAAATCAGAACTGGCAACGATTATAACCTTATCGCATCCATTATCATCTAAAATTTTTCGAACTTTTTTTGAATGTTCTATAAGATCTCCTGAATCAATTCTCACTCCCAGGATATTATTTCCGTACTTGCATGCTTTTTTAGCTGCTTTTTCTGTATTGTAAGTGTCTATCAATAATATTGAATCTTTTCCATAAATGTTATAATAAGCATCAAAAGCTTCTTCCTCGGTTTCGAATTTCTGAATAAAACTATGAGCCATTGTACCGCTAGAATTAATATCCAACTCGAGGTCGGCAATCACATTACTCGTACCGTTAAAACCCGCAATATAGCTAGCTCTTGCCGCGTAAACACCTGCGAGCGGACTGTGAGATCTTCTCGTACCGAATTCAAGAAGAACCCTATCTAGAGCAACAGTTTTTATTCGAGACGCTTTAGAGGCCACAATAGTTTGGTAATTAATGATATTCAACAAATATGTTTCTGCTAATTGAGCGTGGAACATAGGCCCTTGAACTCTCATAATGGGCTCCTGGGGAAAGAAGAAATTACCTTCTTTCATTGCCCACACATCTAATTTAAACTTGAAGTTAGGTAAATAATCATCAAAAAAGCTGGAATCGATGTTTTTAAAAACTTCTTTTTGTCTCAAGAAATTAATTGTCTTTTCAGTAAATCTAGCGTTTTGTAAGTAATAAATCGCTTGTTCTAAACCGGCGAAAATTAAGTAATTGCGATTTTTAGGATATTTTCTAATAAAAAGATCAAAAACTGC
>DAOUUT010000072.1 GCA_030668025.1 Promethearchaeota archaeon | reverse complement strand
TTGTATAGAAAATACAATTCCTTGCTTTAAAAATGCGGTAGAAATAGGAGTAAGTATAGAAACTGATCTCCAACTTACAAAAGACAATAATTTAATCTGTTATCACGACCACCATATAAAAATAGATTCTGAATTATATGATATAAAAAAACTAACATTGGATGAGTTAAAAAATATCAAATTTAAGGACAACCGAGAAATTCCGACCGCTATCGAATTGTTCAAAGCTTTGGCAAAATATGTTAAAGATTTAAGATATAGCTGCGATATTCGAGATATAAAAACGGGATTAAAACTAATAGACATAGCAACAGAGTTCAAAATTCTTGATAAAATTGAAATTACGGAAAGAAACCATAATGTCTTGCTTAAGTTAAGAGAGTATAATAAAAAAATTAAGCTAGTTCATACTTTACCTGATAATATGTCTAGTATTAATGACAATATTTTTGATGTAGAAATACTAAAAGATTTAAAAATTGAAGCTATTAACATTCAAAGTTGGAGAGCTAATATCAAGAATTTAAAATTAATAATTGATTTTGGATTTGAGTGTTACGTGTGGGGGGTAAACAGCAAATCTCGCATGAAAAAAGCTTTAAACTTAACTTATAATGGTAAGGTTGTAAGTGCTATTTACACAGATTACCCCGATATCCTCGTTAAATTGCGTAAAGAAATTTCTAATTAAAAAATGTAGCTAAGAAAAAGAGAAATTATAAAATAAAAAAGATATAAATAAATTCTAACAACCAAATTCATAATAATTAATTTCTTTTTAAATAAAAAATTTCGATAAATAATTATGTCTGAAAAAACAAATTGGTCCTTGGTTAGTAAGTTAACATTGCTTGTACTTGTATCTTGGATAATTCTTGCGATCATATTTGGTATTTATGACTTAAATATTTCAATCGCAGTTGTTGATGAAACCTCTGCTTGGGGGAACTTTGGTGCAGATTATGGGGAATTACCGGGTTGGGCGTTAATTGGAATAGCATTAGCAACTTTTTTTGGTGGTTATATTAAAAAATTGAAATTACAAAAAATACCTGCCTTGATAATTATTGTTATTGGAGTGCTTTTTATTATATTCGATAGTGATTTTTACACAGGTCTCAGTTTAATTATTCCAATGATAATATATACAATTATAACTTGGAATAAAGATTGGAAAAATTACAGAACCTTAGCGGGTGTAATTTCACTTTTAGCTGTTATTAATCCTTTGCTATTTGTCCAAATTTTTAAGATTTTATGCGGAAGAATTCGCTTTAGGGATCTTGATCCTGGATTTACCAATTTTACACCATGGTTTTTGCCACCTGGATTAAGTTCGGATGGTAAGTCGTTTCCCTCAGGACACACGGCAATGGGGTGGATGCTTCTACCATTGTTAATGGTTGTTAAAGACCGTGAAATCAAGGATCCTTATAGAATCGTAGTTACAGTTTTAGTTATTGGATGGGGTTTATTCGTAGGATTATCCCGAATTGTTGTTGGTGCTCACTATGCTTCTGATGTTCTCTTCTCAACGGGAATGGCAGCAATCGTAACCATACTTTTATATAAATATTCATATCTAAAGAGGAAATAAACTTTTAATTTTTCTCAATAATTTTTTTTACTTTTAGGACTTAAATAAAGTTTCTGGCGAGGAAAAAGATATATGAAAAAGATTTTTAAAGATGTTTATCATGTTGGTGATTCGGGGTGCTCTGTATTTTTAGTGAACACCCATAGCGAAGACGGGCTTGTTTTGATTGATTGTGGAATGAATCTTGAAATGATTAAAAAAATCAGCAAATTAAATTTAAATCCTAAGAATATAAAACACTGCATATTAACTCACTTTCATATTGACCATACAGGCGCTTGTTTCGAGTTAAAAGATTTTAACAAACAAGTTAAGTTCTATGCTCACGATTTAGACGCCGATCCAATCGAGGAGAGTGGGCATGATGAGAAAACAGCCGCGTCTTGGTACGGAATTGATTACAAGCCAGTTAAATTAGAAAAAAGATTCAAGGGAGATTTGGAAGTTTTACAATTAGGATACTACGAATTTCTATGTGTTCATACTCCTGGACATACGCCTGGTTCGATATCTGTCTTAATCGAAATTGATAACGCTAGAATTCTATTTGGACAAGATATTCACGGCCCTTTTTATGAAAGTTTTGGCTCCGATTTAGAAGATTATCAAAAATCTATGCAAAAACTGTTAGATTTAAAGGCAGATATTTTATGCGAAGGTCACTTTGGAGTAATAAAACCAGCTAGCGAAGTAGAACGCTACATTAAAAATTACATGGAAAGCAATCGCCCTAAATGATTTTACAATTTTGTCAGAAATGTAAAACCTTTAACCTATTCCTAATTTTAATTATATTATAAATCTCACTTATTTTAAAAGGCTTAAAATTTTAATAGAAATAATATTTCAATACCGAAAATTTTGAGTTTAGGAGAAATAATTTGTTAAATATATTCGTTGAATCGTTTAACCAAGCAATAAGAAGGTTTGAGTACGATTATATCTTTGTAGATGCTATATTTCTTGCGATATGGCTTGCGGTTCTGATAAAATATAAAAAATGGACTCCAATCAAAATAGGAATAATTATAGGATTTTTAATATATACCATTGATGCAATAGCGTGGTTCAATATACCCGCATTTTCTAATTACCCTTCTGGCACATTTATAAGAGAGTATTGGATCGGAGGAATATATATGCCCCGCCCCTTAGGAGATTATTTTTGGATTAAATTCGGAGCAGATTTTATGATGACTTTTTCTTACTCGCTGTTTGCATTCAGTTGGTTATGGATAATGTTTGAAAATTTTAAAAAAAAAAAAAATACTAAAGAGATTGCATTATTTACAGCACTCTATTTTGGGTTTTGGATGTTAACGCCTTTCATTTCCTTATGGCTTCCAATAAATAACACATTAGTTGAAAGTGTGAGATATATGGACACACAATTAGTGATTTGGTTTGTTAACATTGTTGTTGGATATTCTATTTTGTTTTTAATCTATGGAACAAATAAATTTGGAAGAAAAAAGCCAAAGATAATTTTATATGTTTTCTTGATAGGATGTTTAGAAGCCTTTTTCATGGAATTTCCACTTTTAATTTCGGGGATTCGCCCTACAGGCGTGTTTTATTTACTTTTTAGCACAGTTATTATGTTCAATCAAGGAGCACCATATCTCTACATTTTATACGATGTGGTAATCCCAACGCTTAGTCGTAAAGTTAAAAAAGATAAATTAAAAGAAATAGAATTAAATCAATAAAACAGATTTAAAAATTCATTTTATTTTACTTTTAATCAATTTTATATTATTCTTAAGAACCTTTGTTAAAGGGATTTTTCCTGAACCGCTCTGAATAAGCGTGTTAAGCGCTTTTTCATGAATTTTTAAGGCTTCCACGAAAGATTTTTGTTCTAAATACGATAATCCTAATTTATATTGACTGTCTGCTATTCCCTCGTTGTTTTCAATATCCTCGAATATTTTAAGGGCTTTACTACAACTTTTCCACGCATCTGCATATTTCCCTTGATTAAGATATGTTAAACCTATATTATTAATATATTGAGCTTTCTTCTTCATATCATCGTTTTTATCAGCTATTTTCGAAGCTTCCTCGAAACGTTTTAACGCAACGGGATAATTACCTTCGTCTAAATATATCAATCCTATGTTGTTAAGACTTTCAGCCTTTCTAGAAAGATTGTATAACTCTTCGTCTATTTTTAAAGATTGTTCAAAAGTTTTTAAAGCGTCAAGGTACAATCCTTGGTCGCGGTAAATCATAGCTGTGTTATAGAGATTTTCAGATCTCTCATTTGAGGGTCCTAAAACTTTAAACAGTTTTGTTCCTCGATCGTACCACTTAAGAGCTTGGTTGTATTCACCTCGATCTTGATACACTAACCCAATTTTATTTAAACAATATGTTTTACCGATCAAGTCTCCTCTTTCATCAAATAAATCAAGAGCGAAATTATAACGTTTAAAAGCATCTTTATATATGCCTTGCTCGTGGAAAATAACGCCTACTTTACAAAGAATTCGTGCTTTCCTGTCATCGTCATAAATTTGTGTGGATATCTTAAGAGCTTCGTTATACCACTTCAATGCTTCAGGATAATTACCTAAATTTTGATAAATTGAACCTATGCTTTCAAAGCAATCAGCGTTACCTTCAAAATTTTCGATTTCATCGAATAATTTATAAGCATCTTCGTACCACTTTAGAGCCTCATTGAAATGCTCTTGAACCTTATAAATATCACCAACTTTGCGTATAATTGTAGCTTCGTTAGTTAAATTTCCTAGTTGTTCTTCAATTTCTAGCGCTTCCCTGTATTTTTTTAATACTTCATTGTATTTCTTATAAACCAAGAAAACATTTCCAATACATAGAAGCCTTTGTGCTTTCCCTTTCGGATTTCCTAATTGATCGTCAATTTTCAACGCTTCTTCGTACATTTTCAACGCTTCTGGAAAATTATCCTCGTCAAAATAGATATCTCCTATACTTGAGAAGATATCCGCTTTGGTTTCAAGATTGCCTAAACTTTCTGAAACATAGATTGCTTCATTATAACGTCTTAGAGCTTCTGGATAATGCTTTTGGGCTTGATATATTTTGCTAATAATAATAAGTATTTGAATTTGTTCATCGAGATGGCCTAATTCATCCGCTATCAGTAAAGCTTCTTCATAGCGTCTTAACGCCTCAATATAATCCCATTTTTCTCGAAATATATCGCCTATAATATTAAGACAGAGTGCTTTTTTGTGTAAATTTCCAATTTGTTCTGCTATTTGAACAGCCTCTTCAAATACCTTTAAAGCTTCATTATCTTGTCCTAAATAATGGTAGTTAATACCAATCAAATGAAGACTTTCAATTCTCCCTTCCATGTTATTTTCTTGATTGAAGATTTCAAGCGCTTCTTCAAATCTTTCCATAGCCTGAGAATATTCCCCCTGATCTTGGAAAATAGATCCTATTTTGTTAAGCAATTCAGCCTTTTTCTCTTTTTTACCTAATTTATTAACAACATCTAAGGCGTTCTTATACCTAGTCAAAGCATCTTTGAAGTTTGCTTGTTCGGCATAGAAATTTCCTATATTTTTCAAAGTGTCCGCATTTCCTTCAAGATTTTCGGTTTCTCCATAAATTTCAAGAGCTTCTTGAAAATTTCTAAGTGATTCTAAGAACTTTCTTTGATCCAGATAAATTTGTCCTATGACATTAAGAGTGGAGGCTTTACTGTTTAAATCTTCAAGGTGCTCAAATATCTCTAAAGCCTTTTCAAATCGTCTTAAAGCTTCTATATACATTTTTTGTTCTTTATTTATAAGTCCTATTTTTTTTAACACATCTACTTTCCCTTTAAGGTCTCCTACCTGATCAAAGAGTCCTAAAGAAGTTTCAAACCATTTTAACGCTTCAGAATATTTATCTTGATTTTGGAAAATTGTGCCTATTTGGTTTGAGAAGTTAGCTTTTAACTCGAAATTCCCCAAGTTCTCAGCAATTTGAAACCCATCTTCAAAATAATCTAAAGCTTTGATGTAATTCCATTGATCTCTGTAAATTATCCCTAAATAATTTAGAGAATCTAATTTCCCTTCATAATTTTTTAACCGATCATAAATCCTCAAAGCTTCGTTACACTTATCCAACCCATTTAGGGAATCACCCATTTCATGGGAAATACACCCTAAGAGATTAAGAATTTCTGCTTTATCTTCAAGGTTTTCCAATTGCTCGTTAAGTTTCAAAGATTCATTAAAATATGTAAGTGCCTCGTTAAAATTTTTTTTTGAATAGTAAATTTTCCCTATTTGCTTATAATTAATCGCTTTTTCTCTAAGATTTTCAAATCTGTCATTAATTTTAATTGCAGATTCGAAATATTTTAGAGCATCCTGATATTTCTCTTGATATTGATAGTTAATACCAATATGTTTGTATAATTTAGATTTTTCATAAATATCTTTAATTCGTTCGTTTTCCTTCAAAGCAAATTCAAAATTTTGTAATGCCTTAGAATAATTTTTCTGAGCTTGGTGAATTAGGGCAATATGTTTAAAAATTGAAGTTCGTTGAGGAAAGGCTTTAATTTTTAGCTGAACTTGCAAAGATTTATGCAACCATTCTAAAGCATCGCCATAATTTAATTGAATATAGTTGGTCATTCCCATTTCCATAAGAGCAATTGCTTTCCATTGTGTATTTCCCGAATCTTCACTTATCCGAAAAATTCTTTCTAAACACCTTAAAGCTTCTGCATAGTTTTTAGTCTCAAAGTAGATTTTATAAGATATAAACAATTTAGTTAATTCGTTGGGTTCATCAATGTTAGTTTTAAGCCATTCAATTAAGTCAATAGAAAATTTATCTTTGCTTAATTTTTCTTTCTCCTCAAAGAATTTCTCAAGAAATTTTGTAGTATTCACATTTAATCGAAAAACATTGACAGAACCATTTAATTGCTTAATTTCTAACAAGCATTGGTCCAATTTATCTAGATTTTTAAGATCACTACTCTTCTGTGCTTCAAATTCGTAGAGGTCTTCTCTTGATCCTCCGTCTGAAATGTGATTTATCCAGATTAAATTTTTTAAATTTTTCATTATTTTAAGGGTCGACAGAAGATCGAAATCATTTTTACCAGAATAACCAATTATTATAAGTGAACGTTCATTTGAGATTTTATCTAAAAATTGCGCTTTATAGGGCTCTAATTGGACGATGCTACTCCCTGCTTGATTCAGCCCAATTAAATTTAAAGTATTAATAAACGATGTTCTCGTATCTTCACCGGTGATGATGTTTCTATGAGAACTATGAATTTTATAAATTGGTATCTTTCCATTTTTATACAACTTTTCAGGGTCACTGAATTTTTCGTAATCTTTTTTAGTTATTACAGGAACTATCTTCTTTTTAGGAACATTAGATTGTAGCAGAGCGTATTCTAACAGAAAATCGAAGTTACTTGTAATGATGAAATGTCCCTTTTTAATCATTTCAGCCAAAACAAAATGCTCAAGATTGGGTTTATCGATTTTTGTAAAAAAGTTAAGAAATCGAAAATCGTCCTCAATAGATTTGTGAATAATTCCTACTAAAACCTCAAACCTCAAATCCTGTAATTTCAAGATTGACTCGATCTCAGAATTTGAGCAGGAAAACTTAATTAATGCCTTCATCATATCATTAGTTGATGGTATTTGAGAGGGCGCCTCAACAGAAGCTCCCGCACCTACTAAAAAAGTAAGTTTTTCGTCTGATTCGAATAATTTTGTAACATTTAAACTTGTTGACTTTTTGATTGAACTCACCTATTCGCACCTTATAAAAATTTATGTTTATGTAAGATTATTACACTTATTACTCTTAAAAAATTATGCTTCATATTTTGAAAACAAAATTTAATATTTTGTTATTAAAATTAAAGTTTGAAGAAATTCTTGATCTCGTCGTGAATTTTTTCAGCATCTTCTTCTTGAATAATCTCGTGATCCATGTTATCAATAATTACAAGGTCTAAAATGTTTATTGAGTTTTGAACAATTTCTGTAATTTCATTAACAGGAGTAATTTTATCTGAGTCGCCAATTATGATTCTTAAAGTTTTATAGTTAAGTTGTTTTAACACTTCTTTGATTTGGTAACTCTTGTTTTTTAATTCGTTTTTAGTGTTCTTAATAAAATCATCTACAATTTCTATTCCCTTTACATTTCCTGGAAGAAATCGGTTTATATAATGCAAAGATTTTGAGAAATCAATATGATAAGCGTGTTTTTCTAAATTAATAATTGGACTTATTAACAACATTCTATTTAAAACATTTATTTTTGAACTTAGAATGAGCGCTATGTACGCTCCAAAATCGTGAGCAAGAAGATTTACGCTGTTTAAGTTAAATACATTTCTTTCTGCCATTTTTTTGACAAATTCAATAATTTTTATGGAATCTGACACTTGAGATGTAATAGATACATCTCCTTGACTAGATCTATATCCTCTGAAATTAAAAACTAGAAAAGAATAACCCATGTCTAAAAGATATTGGTGGTCTTTGACGATTTCTTTTAACGCAAATAATTGTGGGAAACCGTGGAAATAAATTATTAATGGATAAGGTTTGGGAAATGTTGCTGGAGGAAAATAAAGCGTACCTTTAAAGATTTGATTTTGGTTATGTATTACAACCTCAGATACCTCATATATGCCATCATATTGTTTTTCTTTAAATTCCAGTATTTCTTCACCATAATTATTATATAATAAAAAAATTTATCAAATTTATTTAATAGTGTCAAATATTAGAATAATTTTATAAATTTCGGATACTCTTTAAAATGAGATTTGAAGATTGGCACACTCATAACTCACTTTGTCGGCATGCAAAAGGCTCAATTGAGGATTATGTTAAAAAGGCTATAGAGCTTAATTTAAAAGTTATTGGAGTGAGTGATCATTTTCCTTACGAGTTTTTAAGCTCAGAAATATCATCTCTTGATGATATACCATATAAAAGGTACGCAATGACCTTAGATGAAGTTGGAGGATATATTTTAGAATTAGAGCGTCTTAAAGAAAAATATAAGAACCAGATTCAAATAAAATTCGCTTTTGAAATTGATTATTTTAAGAATCAAGAACATGTTATTAATCGATATCTTAAAGAGCACATTAATAAACTTGACTATATTTTAGGATCAGTTCATGTATTGTTTGGAAAGGCGGGTATTTTTGCTTTTGATGATGGTAGATTTCTAAATAAGTATAAAGTTTACGATAATAATGATGAGATTTATCTTGAGTTTTACAACACTCTACAAGATATGATTAAATCAAAGAAATTTGATTTTGATATCATAAGTCACTTTGATTTACCTAAAAAATTCGATAAAAGGGCAGAAACCTACGACCTTGTCATGGAGAAAGTAGTAGAGACTCTTGAACTAGCAAAAACGAGAGATTTAACCATTGAAATTAATTCTAGTGGTTTGAGAAAAAAAATTAGAGAACAATATCCGAGTGTTGAGATTATTGAAAAAATGCACGAGTTAGATATCCCCGTTTTGTTAGGGTCAGATGCACACAAAATTGATGAAATAGCTTATGAATTTAAATATATAATTGAATTATTAAAAAATATTGGATATAATCAGCTTGCGCATTACAATAAAAGAAGACGGTCATTTATAGAAATTTGATTAAAATATGAGATGTTTTTATATATCAGATTAAAACCACATTAAATTAAAAGTTTTAATCAAGTTTCCGTGAGCGTAACCATCCTTCCATAACCAAGCTCCTTAGCAATCTTTGATGGTTAGAGTCTCTTGTATGGATAACTAAATTGTTATCTTCGTTTTTTCCAATAATTGCAAATAATAATTCCTCCCCATCACGATCGATAACAAATCTATCTTTCTGTTCGTTTAATCTTATTGAGATATTATCTAGACTTCCAAGTTCTTCTAAAAGTTCAGCATCTTCTTCAAGACTGGGGTCAATTGAACAAGAGATCTTCATATTAACAGACGATCGTACCTCATATAAATGTAGCTCTTGCAAGTCCTTTATGTCGAGAACAGCAATAGTTATGTTATGTAGCGCTTTACTTAGTATATCTCTCATTTTTTTCAAAATAACTGCCTTAGAAATCTCTTTGTCCGTCCAGTCTACAATATTAGGGCCAGATGCCGAAGCAAGGTTATTTCTTAACTTCTCATTTTCCGTCTCTAGCGCTTCTAAATCTTCATCTGCGGTTTCTAATTCTCCATTTAAAATATTGAGTTTTTCTTGAATTTCAAGAATTTTTTCGTCTTTTTCCTCTAAAAGATTTTTTTCAACCGTAGAAGAAGCCAACTCATTCAATTGTTCCTCTTTTAAACTAATGGACTTTTCTAAAGTCTTGATTTTCACGTTCTTAATTTTTAAAGAATATTCTAGTGTTGCAACTTGTTCAGATTTTAATTCTATAGAGGAATTTATAGTTTTTATTTGATCATCTTTAAGACTCAGAGAGCTCTTCAAATTTTCAATTAGATCATCTTTTATTTTCAATTTAAGGTCAAAATCTTCGAACTTTTTCAATCCTTCTTCTATTGATAAAAGGTTTTCCCGTAAATCGTTAACTATTTGTTCTTTTTGTTTTAGTTCCTCTTGTAGATTTGCTATGTAATCTTTATCTGTCTCAGAAAGGTTGTTTAATTCATCCATCTTAAAAAACTAGATTTTATTATCTATTTTATGAATAATAATAAAAGAATTTCTTTTTAATTCTTAGTTAAATATAAATATCTTCATCTAAAAAAAAGAAGAATTTATAGATTATAATAATAATGTTATTAAAACAGTAATTAAAATTTCTTATCAATTTCAATAGATCGAAACCTTTTGTCCATTTTGATAATATCCTCCATGAATGTTAGATGATAACTTCCAATATTATCTATTGTTATATCGTGGTCAATAATATTTATCCCCCTTACTATATCGCCCTTTTGAATAGATGCTTTAATTGAATCTTGCATTTCTTTTTCTCCTCGTGAAGAAAAAACAACTTTTTCTAAATAAGATATAATTTTTTGATTAAATAGATAAAAAGGAAGTGAGTAATATTCACTTAAAATTTGATTTTCTTTCGGTTTCTCGACAATATTAACAATCCTTAATCCGTGCTTTATATCTGAATCTCTAACTAATTCTGAATCCTTAGAAATCTTAACATTTCCGTGCCCACTAGCAATTTTTTTATCTTTTGATTTCATTAAACTTAGGATTATATCGGCATTAGCGTTTTTATACAAAGAAAACATCAGATTTATCTTTTGTTTTGAAAAAACAACATCTGCGGCAGTTACAAAAAAATTGAATAAATATTGCTTTTTTTCTTTGAATTGATTAAGACATAATAAAAGACCGTCTGCCATTCCCAATTGGTTTGTTTGCTCTATAAACTCTAATTCGATATCTTGAATTTTTAATAATTCCGTTTTAATTGCTTGTTTTTTATAGCCAACTAATATGATAAATTTATTAAATCCCACTTCTTTAAAGGTGTGAATAATGCGGGATATTATCGTTATCCCATTAATTTTAATTAATGGTTTAGGAATTTTATTAGATAAAGGTCTTAATCTCGTGGCTTTACCTGCTGCTAGTATTATTACATAAGTGTTTATTGAAGAAGGCATAAAATCAAGCGTTTTTTTTTATCATATTTTTACAAATATAAGAATATCTTTAAATTTGATTACTATTATTATAATTTCATGAGTTCTGAAGAGAGTATAAAAAAACTAAACAATGAACTATCTGAATTATTAGAAAAAGAAATTAATAACAGAAAAAGCATTCTAGGCATCTCAATTTCAACTCACGGCGGAACTTACATAGCTAGTAAACTAAAAGAAGATATTACAATGACAAATTCTGAGATTTCTGCTGCGAGTAGTAGCTTAGTTTTTATATCTTCTAAAATATTAAACGACTCACTAAACCAGAAAATCTCGTACAATTTGATTACTGGAAAAAAAAGAATAATTCTATCAATTTTAACTGAAAATATCGCTCTTATCGCTTACCTAAATAGAGAAATAGCTGAGCTTGAGGGTTTGGATTCTTATATAACATCTTTGAGGGAATTTGCGATGCAAATTTCTGCATTCGTAGAAACTAGCGATCTTATTAAAGAAGAGGTGTTCGTAGCCATTAAGAGAGCAATTCCAAACGCATTAGTTATCGCGATAATTACTAAAGATGGCTTACCAATTAAAGTACAATCTATTATGCCAGAACCAATACTTTCAGCGATGACTTCTGCTATTTACAATTTAGCAGGGATCCTTTTGGAAGAAGGGTTAGAATTCTCGATTATAGGGGGCGAAAATGGTTCAATAATTATCCACGAATTAGATGAGAGTAGGATACTCGCAATCGCAGTTCCAGAAGCCGACGAGAGAAAATTGGGTTCTTATCTTGCTAAGATTAAATCAATTATCAAATAAATTCTTACAATTATTTAATAATCTTTTTAATTTCATCAGCTACTTTTAGACTTCCAAAATACGAATCAGAAAAGGTTTTAGCTTTAAATAGAATTGTACATAAAGGTTCTTCTTTGGATATATTTTTAATAGGTTCTGATTTATCGTGTATATATTTAAGATCGTTAATTTTGTTTAGTAAACGCTTATCAATTTCTTTTGGAGCAAAGAAAATCATCTTAGTTGCGAAATTTTCAATTTTTGATTCCTTCAATGTCTCTTTAACATATTCCCATCCTTCGAGGTTAAAACTCTTTACATGTAAATCTAATAAATTTAAGTTCATTGCCTCTTCAGATACTCTGATTGACCCCGGTATTCTGGGATTAATCTCCATTAAATAAGGATAATGATTTTTTAATACAAAATCAAATCCATTGATTCCTCTTAATCCCAACTCGTTTGATAATTTTAACGAAATCTCAGCTATTAGCTTTTTATCATCTTTAAAAATATTGGCGGGCACTATATTCCCGCAGTACATAAATTCTTTTGGGGCGTTAAGGAATTTTTCTCCAACTATTTGACGATTAATTGATAAGACTCTACTTTCTATTCCATTAGATATTGTTGTACAACTTACTGGTAACCCTTCAATATATTCTTGAACTAACCAATCTGTAGAATTAAAGTCTTGAGTTCTAATTACATCAAGAACAAACGAAAATTCTTCTCTATTGTTTATTTTATATACATTAATTCCACCAGAACCGCTTACTTTTTTAAAAACAAAAGGATAACTTAATTTGTTTGTTTTAGATTTGACTTCATCATATGAAGATGATGAAGGAACCTTATATCCTAAATTTTTCAAAAAATTGAAAATATAATATATGTTACGGCTCTTTTTAATTACGTCTAAACTATTATTAAGATTAAGAATTTTGTAATTTTTTCGATTTATCTCATTTAAAATAAGTCCTCTTTCTTCAAAAGCATCATCTAGACCGCTTCCAATAATTAGATAATTAATTTCAGGATGTTTGGCTAAAAGTTCTAATATAAGGTTCGGAAGGTATTCGCTATAATTATTTTTTATAATTTCATAGTTAACGCTTAGTATTTTGGTAAGAATTAAATAATCTTTTACGCACGGATAAAGATCTAAATCACCAAAAAAATCGACAGCATACACTTCGTAACCTGCTTTAAATAACGAATATGCTAAAGGGCGGGTGTTAAATCCCGCTATTAAAACAGAAAAACTGCATAACCTCCTACTGGTTTAACTATTGGGACATTAGCATTCATTATTACTCATCAATTAAATAATAAAATAAGAACTTAAAGGATTTTCTTAAGTTCTAAAATCAAATTCTTTGGATTTAAACGATCAAACTGGAATATCTCCGCTTTGCCGTATTCTTTGAAGTTATTTTTAATAATATCTGCGGCAAACGTATTTACGCCTAGGGATCTAGTCGCATAAGACTTCTTTGGCTCTAAAACGACCATATGTGCTCCTTTTTTGGATAAATTTTTTGTTAAAGCTTTTAATTCGTTAGTAATTAATGTGTAGTCTGTTTGAACTTGAGCAATTAAATCAGGAAATTTATAGGAAATGTTAGCTCCGCAATCCGAACAGACAAAAATAACGGGAATCATATTTCTATTCTTTAACCTTTCAACGTTAATAAGCTTTAGGCACTTTGTCAACGCTGCCGCCATAGGCGTATAAGACTTTCCTTTAATCTTTTTCATTTTATTTACAGCAGTTTTAAAATAAACCGTAGGTTTCTGAAGAACGATGGCTTCTTTTCCTCGAAAGATGATGAGGCTTATTTTATCCTTTTTCCGGTATCCCTCACGCTGTAACGATAGAATCACATCTGTCATTTGTTTAATTACATAATACATCGAAGCGTAGCTG
>DAOUUT010000009.1 GCA_030668025.1 Promethearchaeota archaeon | reverse complement strand
TTTCAAAGTACTTTATCCTTATTTGGAAGATCCTACGCGAAATGTAAAAGATAATATTAATCCTAAATTATGGGAGGATTTAAACCGATATTCTCGCGATAAATGGGGAATTATCAAAATCGGTTTCACTAAATTACCGAAAGAGCTAATTTTTAGAGATAAATTGGTATTATTTCCCTACGTCCTTATCTTTATGATGGAGATGAACAAAAAAAAGATTGATACTGCTCCAAATGTACCAGCTGGGAAAGAAGCAATGCGAATTTACGCAAAATTGGGAATAGCAGTCAACGATATTGCTGATTGGCTAAGAGCTCAAGGAGTTCGATGTCAGTCTAACCATCCTCTTAGGGGTTTAACTCTAACGCCGCCCTTAGGTGGAAAATCTGGTATGGGGTGGCAAGGTCGTCAAGGGTTGTTAATTACTCCGGAATTTGGCCCTCGCCTAAGACTAGCACCAATCTACATAGAAAATAAGAGTTTCGAATTTACCGACTCTTTAGAACACAAATGGATAGAAGAATATTGCAAAATTTGTAATAAATGCGTTAGAGAATGTCCAGTTGGCGCAATCTGGGAAGAAAAAAAAGTAATAGGGAAAAGAAGCACATGTATTGACATAAAAAAATGTTTTCCTTATTTTAGCGAGACTTTAGGTTGTTCAGTTTGTATAAAGGTATGCCCATTTTCGGAGGGATACGAATTTTTTGAAAGCGCAAAACTAAAATTTGCTAACAATATGAATAAATAGTTTTAAATTTGAAAGAACGCTAATTTGAAGATTGCGTATGTTCCGTAAAAGCTTATTAGCAATGCTGCTTCCCATCTCTTTAAGGAATGTCCCCTCCATAAGAAATAACATGCTAATCCAATTGCTCCTAATAGTACTGGAATGTCAAAATATAAAATGACTAACGGAACATTGAAATCCACAATCAACGCCCCTGAGCCTGTTGCTAACAGAATGTCGCAAATATTAGACCCTAAAATATCGCCAATAGCGATTCCATGCGAATCTCTTTTCAACGCCGTTAGATCGGCAACTAATTCAGGTAAACTTGTACCCAATCCGACGATGAAAATACCAATTATAATGTCTGGTACATTTAAAAATGTTGCAAAATCGTGAGCGCTTAAAACTGTAAGTTCAGCTCCAATAACTAAAATTATAAGTCCAACAATTAAAATTACGATATCCTTCCTAAGAGGTGGGAGGTTAGTAGACTTTACCTTATCTTCAACAGAAGGACTATCATTCTCATTTCTTTGGGCTAGAAATGCTTTAATTTTGTCTTCAGCTTTTTGCCTTTTCTTTTCGCTTTTTACAACATATAATAAATATAAGAAATATGCCACTACCAAGATAATGCCTTCGTAAAAATATAAAGTGCCATCTAAAGCACATATTAAAAATACAAAAACGGAAATAAACATCATTAACCCTTCTCTTTTCAACTCCCACTTACTGATGAAGATAGCTTGACTCAATCCTAATATCCCTAAAATCAAGGTTATTTGAGTCATAAAGGAGCCGACTTTGTTTCCAATGACAATTCCGTCGATGTTAGGACTAATTCCGGTTAGTTTATCTATACCTCCCATGACGCTTACAGCAATTTCAGGTAAACTTGTACCAATAGAGAGGAATACTAATCCTATTAATAATTGACTTACCCCAAGTCTCTTAGCAAGATGCTCTAAACTTATAACGACATATCTCGAGCTTAAAACTAAAAAAAATAGTCCTACAATAAGAATAATTAATGTATATAAGATCATTTAATAATTAATATAATTTTGATTTATATTCTTTGTTAAATTTTGATTGGTTTGCTTTATCATATCAAACATCCTTTCTTTATCAAAAAATTTAAATATATTTTAACTCTTTAAGTTCTAAATTCCTTCTTCGCATGAAATCGCGCAAATTTAAAAATTTCATTATAATTTGGAATTAACTATAAATGTAAATCAGATTATACCTTACTTTTTGATCTTTCGGATCGATTTCTAATCAATTTTTTTATGTAATAATATTCAAGTTAATGAATTTCTTCTCTTAAAAATAGTATTAATGAAAGAGGGATTATCCAGAGTAGAATAGAGAAGAGTAACAACCATTCCAAGAATGGAGTGCTTTCTATTAAATTTATTATCGAAACTGTGAGAGGTCCAAAAATTCCATAGGCTCCCAGGATTTTAGGAATCTCAGTATCATATAGAACAATTAACCAACCCATAAAGAAAGCACCAAAAGTAAATCCACCAAAAGCTAGATACGACATAATATCATGTGGTCCTCCGCCTAAAATAGATAAGCTTTCGTAATTACGGTCTGCAGAAAAGATGCCTACACCAATATACCCTACATTTCCTATTATACTAAATAAGAAAGCAAAACTACTTAATCGAAAACGCAATCGAGAAAAATGTCGTTCTCTCAATTTTATCTCGTTAGGTAATGGAGCAAATAATTTTTCCGTATAGAAAGTAAGCGGAATAGTCATAGATCCTGCAATTATACATGCAATATCGTATAAAAACGGGGCTGGAGTGTGATTGGATGCTCCAAGATCAGAGATCCAGTTATCCCAAATAGTGTATCCATCGGGATCAAGTAATAACGCAATGATAACCCCTATTGCTAATAAGGATAAATACCCAAACATAACAATAGTCGTAGAGATTTTCACAATTTGGGGTTTTGTAACAAAATTATAAAATTTCGCGCGAGCTTTATTTATCGATTTATGTAATGACATAATGAATTTCATTTCACAATTAATTTAAATATAAGCAGAAAAAGAAAAGGAATACTATGAAATGATATAAATAGATATAAATGCTAGCAATGCTACATTAAAAATAATGACTAAATTTATTTTTGATGCTTGTTCACTAATTTATTTGACTAAAATTAACATAAAGGAAAAACTTACTAAATTAGGAGAAGTTATTGTTAGTCAAACTGTAAAAAAAGAATTAATAGAAGAGATTGACCAATATGAAGATGCTAAGATATTGAATAGAAATATTGAAAATAAAAAAATTAGGAAAAGTAGTTTTAAATTAAAGAATTTTTTTACAACTAAAAATTTAGGCCAAGGCGAAAAAGATACCATAGAAATAAGCCTAAAAGATGGAGGTGTTCTTGTAACTGACGACCACAAAGCTTTAAATCTAGCTTTAAGTATAGGTTTAAAACCTAAAACTTCTGAAGTAATTTTATTAGATCTTCTTAAAAAATCTGTTATTGATTATGAGAAATTTACAAAATCATTCGAGGAACTTGCTGCTATTAAAGCATTAAAACCAGAAGTTGTAAAATTCTTCTATAAAAAAGCAAAAGAAATTATTAAAAATAATATGAATAACTCAACGGAGGTAATTTAATGACCAAACAAATGAATTTGAGATTAGATGAAGATTTAATCAAGGAATTTGAGGAGCTTGCTGAACAAGAAAATTTAGATCGCTCAGCATTAGTAAGAAAAATCTTAATTGAAGGATTACAGCAAGAGCGTTTCAATTTTGCTCTCCAAAAATATATGATAAAGGAAATCTCCATTGAACGCGCGGCAGAAATTGCTAGAATCTCTTTGCACGATCTCATTCTGAAGATGTCGCAACTTGGAATTCCTTCTAATTTAACTATAGAAGACTTTAAAAAAATCTTATGAGATAATTTTATAGAGAGGAAGGATATATATAACAATAGAGAGGTTTTTCAAAAAATAAAAAAAATATTTAAATTATATCTAACTTCTTACCAACTTTTTCGATAGAACTTAAAGCTGTGTTCAAGTCATCTTTAGTAAGTAAGGCGTTCATTTGTACTCTTATTCTTGAGAGTTTTATTTCAGTAATAGTTATAATGCCTTGATTAAAAAAAAAGATTAAAAAATTAATTAATAATATTTTTAATTATTGCGGTTATCCTCTCTGTTTCATATAACTGTAAATACCAAGTACCAAAAGTGAACTCATTAGGATTACATCCATGATAATCTGTGATATAAGTTCATTAGAGAGTGTTGGAAAGTATATAGCAGTCATTGAAACTTCTAAAAATATGTTAATTGGTAACCAAGAATACAAAACCATGTATGCCACTTTTATCTTTTCCCAATCCCAATCCTTGTTGAATAATACTAATAATGCGAAAAGTACCACTACTAATAATGCTCCACCAAACCCTCTTGGATGAAATTGATTTAACCAAGTAGGCATATTAACCATAACTATCCAAAAATCCAGAAAAAATATGAGTAAAACCGCAAAACATAAACAAACGATAGCGTATGCCAAAATTGAAATTTTTGTAATTTTTTTAATTTCGGTCATTTTTTTAACCTCTTATTTAGTTATTCATTTCATAGGAATTTCTTATTATGAAAAAAAGAAATCAAATTTCAATAAGCGTAAATATTTTAAAAAGGTATGTTTTTTCCGACTTTTCTGTCATAAAATACCTAGATACGATTTGTTTTTAATTTTAAGTGTAATTGGAATCTTTACAGTAGTTTTTATTAGAAAGTTAAAATTAAGTAGAAATCAGTTGAATTAATTTATAGGAAGCAAAAACATTACAAAAAAATAAAGAAAAATTAAATAATCTCTAACTTCTTACCAACTTTTTCGATAGAACTTAAAGCTGTGTTCAAGTCATCTTTAGTAAGTAAAGCGTTCATTTGTACTCTTATTCTTGAGAGCTCTCGAGCGACCATAGGGAAGACTATTGGTGTGCCATAGATATTTTCTTCTTCGAACAGGATTCTTGCAAGTTCTTGAGCTTTACCAGGATCGCCAATTATCAAAGGAATGATTGGTGTTTCTGATCTACCAGTGTCGTATCCCATGCTTTGAACTTCTTTCTTGAAATAGTTAGTATGTTCCCAGACTGCTTTAACATGTTGAGGTTCGCTTTCAACAACTTCTATCGAAGCGATGTTAGCTGCTACTACTCCAGGTGGATGCGCTGTGCTTAACAAATATGTTCTACTTTTGTTTGTACAGAATTCAATTAAGTCTTTAGAACCCGCGACGGTACCGCCAAACACTCCAAAGCCCTTGCTCATTGAGCCCCCTTCCACGTGAACCTTTCCTTGCAAGTTGAAGTGTGCGACTATACCTTTTCCGTCTCCAAGAACGCCTTCACCGTGACAATCGTCAACAAAAATCATAGCTCCGAAATCTTCTGCTACGTTTACGATCTTATCTAAAGGAGCCATGTCTCCATCCATACTGAATACCCCATCAGTTATAATACAAATTCTTCTAGCTCCTCCTTTTTCAGCTTCTTTTAATTGATTTTCTAAATCTGAAATATCCCTATGTTTGTAAATTACCCGCTTCGCACCAGACAATCTAACTCCATCAATAATAGAACCATGGTTTAATTCATCTGAGACAACTATATCGGGCTTTCCAACTAACATAGGAATTACACCCGAGTTAACCGCAAATCCCGTCTGACATAAGAGCGACGCTTCCACGTCTTTATATTTAGCAAATTTTTCTTGAAATTCACGAGTTAAATCAAAACTACCTGCAATTACTGGAACTGCCCCTGCCCCTGCCCCATATTTTCTAGTAGCGTCAATTGACGCTTGAATGATTTTAGGATGTGTAGCTAATCCCAAATAATTATTTGTATTAAGCATCAATACTTCTTTTCCATTTACAATGCAGTGTGGCTTAGAACCTCCTTCTAAATATCGAATAATCCATTCTAAATTGCTTTTTCTTAATTCGGTCATATCCTCCTTAAGAAAAGCAACAGGATCTCTATTCATATAACCTTATCACCTTAAATTTTTTTGAAATATGTGAGTAAATTAATAAATTAAGTGTATATAGAAACCTATATTAGTTTTTCCTATAAAAAAATAAGCCTTAAAATTTAGAAAAAAATGGATAAACCTTTTTTATTTAAGTGAATTATGATTGTCATTATATTTACTCAGAATTATGAACTTTAAAATTGATGAATATGAGTAGAAAAATACTTGTAATAGGTTCGGCCGGACAGATAGGATCCGAGCTTGTTCCAGCGTTAAGAAAAGAGTACGGTGGTAAAAATGTAATTGCTACTGGTAGGAAGACTCCACTTCCCGATGCCATTAAAAATTCAGGGCCTGTCATTTATTTAGATGCTTTAGACAAGAATTCGATAGCCAAAGTTATTTTTGAGTATGAAATTGATACCATCTTTCACATGGCGTCAATTTTATCAGCCACCGGAGAGAAAATACCTCAAACAGCTTGGGATATAAATCTAAACGGTTTAATAAACGTTTTAGAAGTTGCGAGAAGTTACAAAATTGATAGAGTTATTTGGCCTAGCTCAATAGCTGCTTTTGGTCCTACAACACCCCGAGAGAATACACCTAATATTACGGTGCTGCAACCGACTACAATGTATGGTATAACCAAAGTAGCGGGAGAACTCTTAGCAGAATATTATTACACTAAATACAATCTTGATATAAGATCCATAAGATTGCCTGGAATTATTAGTAGTGAAACCTTACCCGGAGGCGGAACCACGGACTACGCTGTGGAGATTTTCTACGAGGCTATCAAAAATAAAAAGTATACATGCTTTCTAAAAGAAGATACCGTATTGCCTATGTTATACATGCCAGATTGTAACAAGTGTATGATAGATCTTCTTGAAGCAGATAATTCAAAATTAAAACGCCGAGTTTACAATTTAACTGGAATAAGTTTTTCCGCTGGGGAGATCGCATCAGAGATCAAGAAACATATACCCGAATTTGAAATTGACTATAAACCCGATTTTAGGCAAGCAATAGCCGATTCTTGGCCTAAAACTATTGATGATTCGTTAGCTCGAGAAGAATGGGGTTGGAATCCTGAATACGACCTTGAAGCTATGACAAAGGATATGATTAAAGTATTAACTAAGAGATTATAATTCTTTTATAGAGATTCTTATTTTTATTTATTTTTTTTTCTTAATTCTTGTTTCTTATTCATGATCCTAGCGTAAAGGTCTTCCTTAGTTTTAGGTGGAATAGCTTCAGAATCTTTTTTCTTTAGTTGAATAGCCTCCTCAGGACAAGTTGGAACACAAACTCCACAACCAATGCATCGTTTAAGAATAACTTTTGATATACCATCAGTAACTTTAAACGCATTAATTGGACATCGTTCTATACAAGTACCGCAACCTGTACATAATTCAAGATTAACTTCAGCATAAAAATTACCCGATATTATTCGAGAAGGTCGAGGGACTAGATTAAGTTTGGTTAAGATTTCGCAACAACAGCTACAACAAAGGCACATAAATTCTGGTTGCTCTGTATTTCCCGCTTGTATAACCAATCCACTATCCTCAGCTTTCCTTAAGATTTCAAGAGCTTCTTTTTTATTAATAGGGCGTGCCCATCCTTGACTAAGAAACAATTGCCCAACAGTTCCAAAATATAAACACATTTCGCGCATATCCGTTTGTTTACAAGGTTCACCGATTATGTCTTTACTTTGTCGACAGACACAATTTGCTACGCCAATTGGTTCTACAGAATTTTCAATTACAATTTTTAATTCATCGTAATTAGCTACATGGTTTTCAGGGGTAATACTTTCTTCAATTGGAATCGTACGAAATTGCGATATTTTTGTCCCCAATAATTCGGCTCCAAAAACAGTTGTTAGGTATTCCGAAAAATCTTCTATGAAATTTTTAGTTAGTTTATTAACTTGATACTCGAATACCCCAACAACAAAAGGGATGTTAGCATAGAATTTCGTTTCGGTTTCAGTTTTAAAATTAAGCGTGCCTTTTCTGACCATATTATCAAGCGTTTCCTCTAGCTCAGATATTGACATCTTATTCTTATCTATTCTCTTATAGATTTGCTCCAAAGTAGCATATTTCCAATCTAATTTTGTTCCAATTAATGCTTCCTCATCATCAAAGAGATATTTCAATAATCTTAATTCTACGCCTGATTTTGTGGCAGGAAACCCTATTGGAAATTGGTCTAAATGAATCTGTAAATTTCGATATAAATCTTGTGTTTCTTCTGTCATTTATATAACATCCTTCATATATTTCAAATTTGAGATAATAATTAAAATAATATTATATCATTACTTGCTTTTATAAATGTAATTATATCTCAATTATAATTCGTTTTAAAATTAAGATTGAAAAAAAAATGAAGATTGTATTCCACGAGAGGTATTATAATTATAGTTACGCAATGGACCCAGCTGCTTCACCAGGGCGCTTAGAAGGAATAATAGATTTATTGTCAAGTAATAAAGATTATGAATTTTTAACACCAAAACCCGCATCGAAGGATGATATTTTAAAAGCACATTCTGAAAGACATTACACCTATGTTAAACGCGATGTATTATTATTCGAACTTGCTTCGCTTGCTGCGGGTGGTGCTATCTTAGCTGCCGAAGAGGCTTATAGTGGTAATCCTACTTTTGCAATTATTAGACCTCCAGGACATCACGCATCTGCTGATTCGTGTTGGGGTTTTTGTTACTTCAATAACATTAGTATAAGTCTGTTAAAATTGTTTTCTGAGAGTAAAATTAAATCAGCGTTCGTTTTAGATTTCGATTTGCACACAGGAGATGGAAATTTGAATATCTTAACAAATAGAGATGATAGTTTCAAAGTAAGAATTCTAAATCCCGATTCAAGCGGGAGAACAAGTTATCTTAAAGAAGTTCAGAACTACATGGAAGATTTAGATAATATTGATATTTTCGTTGCTTCAGCTGGTTTTGATCAAGGAATTGAAGATTGGGGGCATCTTTTATATCCCGAAGACTATTTTGAGTTAGGGCGGTTAATGAAAGTTTATTCTGAGAAGTTATGTAAAGGGCGGAGATATGCACTTTTAGAGGGTGGTTATAATCACGATGAATTACCAAAAAATGTTAATTCTTTTTGTCAAGGGTTTAAATAGATAATCAATACTTTAAAATCAATTAAAAAGAAATAATTTTAAGATTTCATTTTTCTCTTTATTTGTGTTATTTAAAATTTTTCTTGATTGTTGGACTGAACTTATCTAAATAAGGACTAACTAAAATTTTTCTCTTGATCAAAAGTCTTATTCCCTCTAAAACTAAATCCTTATTTTCTTCCTCTACGAGACCTACTAAAGTATTTAATCTAAATAATTTTTCAGATCTAAATTCTGATAAGATAACATTAATTATTCTTGTTTCCATTTTAGTTAAATCTCCCAAACCCTTAATTTTGCTAAAATATGTTTCATTACTGGTTATTGAAAACGGTTGAGAGTAATATAAAAACAAGAATTTATTTAAGAGAACATCTATTCCATCTTTAACATCAATTAATAATCCAGCAAAATTTTCTAATTTTTCAGGATACTGCGCATATATAGCAACTGCAAGAAGATAAAGTTGTTTTCTTAATCTAGTAGAACTTCTTTCTTTAATAATTAATATTGTCCTAATTGCTTCATATTCACAAACAAGAAGATAAAAGTATTTAAAGTCTAATTCGAACACATTTTTTAAATACTTATCTTGAGCGTCAATTTTTTTAGTTAATATTGTATCTTCGTCAACCAACGATTCACTAAAAATACTTATAGCTTGAATAAACCCTGAAATAATCGTTTCATTTTGGTTCTTGAAAATAGTCATATTTTTATTGTATATTGGAAGACCACTATTTTTATGTATAACAAGAAAAGCTTGGATGTTCCAAACGTCCTTAAATAATTGAATTTTTTGTTGTAATTCAAAATCTTTTTTCTTTTTTTTAGGTAAAAAAACATAAGCTCTTAAGCTTAGCATACCTAAAGCACTTATTATAGCGGCTGAAATTATTAGTATAATCAATATTATTAACACAGAAGCTTCTGGTTCGTTAATCACCAAGAGAAATGAAGATTGGGTTGCTTTATAAAGATCATTTTCTGTAGAAATAATTAAAGATACTTTAAAGCTTCCACGGATATTATCTGGAATAACAAGTTCCAACTCATAAATTCCATCTCCAATTTCCTCAAAGTTTCCTAGCCCAAAATCCCATAAATAAGAAATAGTAGCATTTTCAATGAAATTATTTGTTCCAAATTCAGTTAAGTTAATTCTTATTTGAATATTTTCTCCAGGGTCTACTTCGATTGAATCTTGAAAGTCAATAGTTTGGACATCAAATTCTATTTGACTAACTAAAATTTGGAAAGAAAAAGTTGTAGTAGTATAATTATCTTGCTGAAATTCAATATATACGTAATTAATCCCTAATGAAAAGGTAGAAGTTGATATTGGTATTGATGTGTTAAACCAAGAATTATCGTACTTTACCAAACTTTGCTCAAATTGCTCAGTAATAAAGGTTATTGTACCTCCAGATAAATATATTTGCTCAAGCGCAGCATATGCCCTACATGATAATGTTATTACTTCATTATAAGATGTTTCAATTAAGGAATTTTCGCCAACTTCAAAAGAATTGATAACTACTTTTAGATTTACACTCTGTTCGCTGATTATTATTGTTATACTTTCGAAAGCATTCGCATATCCGACATGCTCTAAAGTTATTATTGCTGCATAACGACTATTGGAAAGAAGACCATTTGTATCAAGGCTTAAAATAAACCCATCAGCAATAGAAACGATATTAGATGCCCCTTGCCAATCTACGCTGCAAATAGCTCCAGAGATTAATTCATTTGTATCTGCAATCGTATAGTTGACTTTTATATCAATAACCTCATTTAAATAAGCATTTACAATAGATTCATTTGCATCTGCAACTGTTTGAATTGAATTTATTATGATAGTTATACTTTTAAAAGCGTTCGCATATCCTACATGCTCTAATGTTATTAATGCTGTATAATAACTAATGGAAAGGCCGTTTGTATCAAGACTTATAATAAATCCATCAGCAACAGAAACGATATTAGATGCCCCCTGCCATTCTACGCTGCAGTTAGCCCCAGAGATTAATTCACTAGAACCATCAATCGTGTAGTTGACTTTTATATCAATAATATCATTTAAATAAGCATTTACAACAGATTTATTTGCATCTGCAACCGTTT
Organism: Promethearchaeota archaeon; assembly: GCA_030668025.1. The sequence goes on along the minus strand of DAOUUT010000009.1, from coordinate 16,484 downwards.
GAATCGGATTTACTATTAAAGTTATGAAACCAGTGGTAGTTCCGTAATCAGTTTTATTTGCAAAAACAGTAATTGTAAAAGATTCAAAAACACCCTGAGTTGGTATATCAATTGTAGAAAAGTTTAGAGTAAAAGTACCAAATGTGTCATTTGTTACTTGATAGGGATTAGCCCAATCTGTTGTCATATTAGCATCTCCGGGAATTAACTCACCAGAAACCGCTCCTGTAACATTTACTTGGCAGATAGCATAGCTATTCGCCATAGCATTAATCGCTGAGGAAGGAACTTCTAATGCCAAAGCTTGTGAAATAATTGTTAATCGAATTAAGTTGTTGGCAGTTTGATTCTCGTAAAATTCTAAAGTGGAATTGAACGAAAAATAATAATCTCCTAAACCTAAGGAGCTCGTGTCTATATCTATAAAGTATACACCCGAGCCAAGATATCCCATTACTCCAGATGCACCAAATGTAGAATTATATTTGACAGAAGCAAAATGTACTGGCTCATTAATATCGTCATCTAGAAATTTCACCTTTACCAGAAGAGGGTCTCCAGCTACTTGTTCAAAATCGGGATCTACTGCTGTTAAATTAGTATGGTGCCATACTTTAAACCCAAATTCTGCGAATCCCACTTGATCTCTAGTCAAATAAGAATTATTATTTGTCCATTCAACCATTACCTGATAATCACCAATAGACATATTTGAACCAACTGTAAAATTACCAAATTTAACATTTTCAGATTGTGGTTCTTGATTACCATCCCAGAAAGTAGTTCCATTTGGATACTTAATCGTGCAATTTATTTGTGTATTTTGAAATGAGATTGTATCATTTAAAGTAATATTTACTTGAAATTTATCATTATATGTAAGACTTGATTGGCTAACGAATTTTGATCCGTTCCAAACACCAATATTTCTATCAGAAATATAATTTTGACTAACTGCTTTAATCGTCCATAAGCCAGAAGTAAAAATCCCCTTGGGTATTATTAAATTCTCAGAACCAAATTCCTTACCAGTGCAACTTGCCCTTTTTTCTGCGCCATATCCATCCAAAACAGAAGTGATATTCCAGTCGCTAGGTTTATTTATCTCAGCCCAGTTATTTAAATAAGTGTAAGGAAGAACGGTAATAAAGCCTTCTGTTTGCCAATTTATATTTGTATTAGAGGTATAGAGACTACCATCTTGCAAATCTATAGTTGAATTAAAAATCTTTACTGCTTCTGAAGTAATTGTTATATTATAGACGTTCAATTCCTCGGGGAATGTGTCATTTTTCGAGATCGTGAATTTAATATCACTATTTCCGTTTTTACTTCTTTCTACATCTATAAAGGTTTTCCCTTTACCAAAAGTAGTATTTTGATAACCATACTCTTCATTATCGTCTAGATCTTTAGCTACTATTAAATTTGATACACTAGGTTCAGTCCAAACTGTAAATTGAATATTGTCAAGATATAGCAATTGGAGTTTACTTGCTGGGGAAATGGTATTATTTTCTGTAATAACACCTACCCTTACTGTAATATTATCATTGTTACCAAGAATTTGTTGATTATAATTAGTAAGATCATAGGATACACTCATTTCAGTCCAATAATCTTTAACTAAATTAATGAGTTTTGATGTAGTATTTTTTTTCTCCCCTCCAATATCAATTGATATAAATAAACTAATGTTATTAGAAGATGTCCCTAAATCATGAATGAAATGATAATCCATAGATAATTGTGCAAATGTGTTTGATGCTGAAGGCTCTGGTATAGTAAAATTTTCTTCGAAATAACTATAATCTCCTTTAAGAAAACTTTGACCTTTGCTAATTTCGATTCCTACGCAATCTTCACCTTCATAAGAGTCCCATGATTTTTTTATAAAGTCTGCATTGTTTGTAAAATATTCCCATGGAGATTCACCTGAATCAAAAGTGCCGTTAACGACCCAATCATTTTGATGGGATACTCTATCATAATTAATTGTGACATTTTTAGAAGTCCAACCTTCTAGTAAAGTGAAACTAACATTTGTTGGTAAAGAGGAGGGGAAAAAAGTGTTGGAAATAGTAGCGTGTTGATAAATTAATAAAGGTTTTCCATTTGGCTCATTTGCGGCGGATTTCAGGTCATTAATTACGTTTAAATCTGAAATTTGATCCATATTTTGCTCTCTAATAGAAATATCATTGTCATTTCCGAAATAAAATTGGCTAATATTGGAAGATATCATAAAACAAAGAACAAATAGTAAAATTGTAATCTTTTTATTTCTTATTTTTAACTTTTTAACTCCCAATTTACTCACTATTCTATTTTTGGTTAGTTAAATTAGATATTTATTGAAATAATTAAAAATGTATGAGACTTTGGTAAAATTTTTATTTAAACTGTTGTAAACCATCAAAACTATCATGATTTAAATTATAAATTCTCCTCAATTTCTACACTTTTTATTTTAAAAATATAGTTTTTAGCAAAATTTGAATAATTACCTAGAAGATTAATATGATTTAAAAAAATTATATCGCTCAAAAATTGTATGCTAATAAAATGAATCATCCTTATTTTCTTTCGAAACTTAAACAATACCATTTTAAATAAACCTAAGATTTTTCTTAACAAATATAGATAGTTTCTAAATTATATAATTATCGTTTTTAAATTAGAAGTTTTTTTGTCTTAAATTATGGTATATTTAGATAAGGTTGTATTTATAATTAACTCATTTAGAGTTAATCAAAAGAAGATTTGGAAATTAATCTTTTTTATCTCTTATTTTCATGTAAGCAACTACAACTATTATAAATGTAGGAATATTCATGGCTAACAATATTAACAAGTCTAAGTAAGTTAAAGGTTGATATACCGGTGGATCTGTAAGCCCGATAGGATTAGAAGGTAGCCATCCTGAAATTAATAGAAGCCCAATTATTACTTGCATTAAGAAAAAGCCCAAATACCCAACAAGTGGTAGAAATTTTATACTTTTATCTAATCTTTTCATAGTTTATCCCTCTATACCTAATTCAACCACGGCCACCATGAGAAGTCGATTCCTTTCAATGGTGTAAATCCAATTGCACAAATTATGATGATCCCAATTACAAATAGTAGTGGCAAGAAAACAAATATAAAATATACTCCATTTGTCTTTATTGAAGACCAAGTATCATGTCTGGGGGTATATTTTTCCCAATACCAAATAAAATAATAATTAAATGAAACAACAAGTAAGAAAAACCCAATGAAATTGGTTACAGGTACTTGGAGAAACCAAACAGCATTTTCTTTCAGATTTAGCCAAATCCAGGCGTATCTTCTAATAACGATTGGATCGATGACGAAATCTATGGCGGTGCCCATCCATCCCGCCAGTAATAATTTCTTTAAAAGTGCTTTATTTGATTCATTCGATACGACCATTTCAGCTATTTGAAAAGAAGAATACGTCAATATAAACCACGCACACAAAACTACAAGGGGTATAGCTCCAATCCAAAACATATAGGAATGATAATTGTAATAATATGTTGGACCACCGAAGAGGTAGAAATAGCCTTGAATGACCATAAAATTTTCTTCCACCCCCGTTAAAAGAAAACCACCTAAGAAGTAAAATCCTATTTTTTTCTTTCCATATTTTTTATATCCATGGTAAATTAACAGTGCTACAAGTAAATAGGTAACAATTTCTATTATACTTCGCAAACTAAAGCAATCTAAATACTTGATAAAACTAAATAACTTTTCATAGAAAAGTGGGTCATAATCTGCCATTAGAATATCTAAAATTTTTTAGATTTCAATTGAATAAAATTATCTCGATTAATATAAAAATCTATAGTTTTTTTATTATTTAATCAACTTAATTGAATTTTGTTATTAGTTGAATGGTTATAATCACGAAGTATTACCTAACAATGTGAATTCATTCTGTCAAGGGTTTAAAGAAAAAAAATTAAGTTTTTACCTAAAAATTCAATAGTTCTTGGTTTAAAAGTCCCTTGATTTTCCTTTTAAATCGAAATTCGCTATAACCCCACTTCTATTCTTGAACGCCCAATTTCTTCCAAAATCATTATAGTTCCAGAAATGAGTGTTACAAATTTTTAAATCTGAAAGGTACATACCGAATAGAGAATTTTCAAGTTTTTGAGGATTTTTTCCATCGAGTCCTGGAGTAAAGGATAATTTCATTTCTCCGTAAGGCATAGTAATATGGAAAGTATTTCCCTCTTGATTTAAATTAATATCCACATATTTTATTCCTAAAACCTTCGTTAGAATCATCCCACCAGGAATTTTATTAGTAAAAAAGGGTTCTAGGTATCTCCTTTGTTCTTCAGTAGTTTTATCGCTTATATATACCCCTCCTTCTCCACCTTTAGTCAATACATCAGCAGCTTTATTAGAATATAAATCAATTACATGAATTGCCATTACACCGGCCATATCCACGTCACCTATTTTACCTTCGTCATATTGGAATAATTGAAATGATTTACAAGGAGTTTCTCTGTCTCTTCCAAAATAATATGAGCAATGCCCCTCTGATGCGCATGCCTCATACCATACACCTTTTGTACTCCAACTAATTCTTTCTTTTACTTCTTTAGACATTTTTTCACACCTCTATCTTACAAATTTATAATTATTATAATTTTTATTAAATAAATGGAAAATAAAGCTTTTCATGAGAAAAGAACTTAAAATCATATTTAATATTTTTGACTCTTTTGTTTAAATGTAGGCTTTAACATATTTAAAGATTATATTTAAAATTAATTCACAGAGTGTTCATTGAATTATTCGATTTTCAATAAAGAATTGGATAGAAATTTGTATATAAAAAATTTTAATTTATTTGATAAAAGTGTTCTTCAAATTCAGGTTTTCCCTTATACTTTCCTAAGAATAGCAGTGGAGCCATTCTTATATTTTTAAAAATATAAGATGGAGCTCTAATTCCTGCCTTTTTCAGTGCTTCTTGTATGCCTTCGACTTCAGGGGGGCATCCTTTAATCGCTATAAGTTCTTTGATATCCGGATGGTCTTTATTTTTGTTGTATTGGCATTGTCCAAGCAAAATTGTTTTATTCATTCCCGGAGAGGGTTCCATTATTTTCCCCGTTAAAATTTCTATGTTATCGAAATCCTTACCTTTCCACGCTTCTTTAATTGCCATCAATATAACGCCATTATAAAAGCTACAATATGTACACATAGTTTCGTCGTATCTGCGATAACTTATCCCCCCTATACCTGCTTTAGCATAAGAGAGAGGTAACGTATTGTTATTTTTGTATATGAATTCCCATCCGTGAGGAACGGCAAGATCTTCTATGGTTTCTCCTTTGACTTCAATATCGGATAAATCTATTGGCCGATTTCTATCTTTAGCCGCTTGAACCAAATGAGGGACGGCTATAGGATCTATGCCTAATAAACTCGAACCAACTAAATCTGCTGAAAGAATGTTAGTTGATGCGACTAAAATGTTACTTCTACGGGCTTTTCCGTCAAAAGTTGGGCCCCTCTCAAGCGTGTAAACTCCATCAATGATTGTAAGACTAGTTGGTGCTTTATTTGCTAGTTTAGACACATTATAATGCAGAGTATATTTAGGATCGTCACCATGGAACTTTTTACGCGATGGAATATTAATCAAACCTTTCAAATTTTTTAATCCTAAACTGACAACACATTGAGCGTGTGTTTTGAGGACTGGGACATCTATCAAAAAATCTGATTGAAGCATATCTGAATTCATTTTTGCGGTTACTCCTTCAGCTAGCTCTATCTTTTCGAATGGACGCTCAAAAATATCATATACTTTAACGCCATATCGTTCTTTGAAAATATTATATCCAAGCTTTTCGAAGGCATCTTTAGATGTTTCTCTATCTTTTGGATCTTCTGTGATTACTCCTTCTCCTATGGTAATGTCATTTACACCATGTTCTTTCAGTAATATTAAAATCTCTTCCATTACGCTCGAAGTTGTAAGCATGCCCCATTTAGGAAAATCGCAGTGCCTATTCCAATAAACTAAATTAGGCTTTATGAAAACTTTCGCACTAGGGTCTAGATTTTCAAACCCATTAGCAAGTTCAACGGCTTTTCGAACAGATTCTGATCCTTTTTCGTATTTAACAATAGAAACTATCGATTTACTCATGTAATTATACCTTTTCTTTTATTAAAATTATTAGTGAATTGAATATTAACTATTTTAAAAATTAATTTGTTTTAGAAATACGTCTAAAAATTACTTGGTTTACTCTCTTACTTTCTTTTCCCAGTCTTCTCTTAAGATTGCCATTATTATTTCGTCGTAATACTTGCCATTATGATACCTAGCCTGTCGCTTTCTTCCTTCTTCTACAAATCCTACTTTTAGATAAGATTTGTAAGCGCGAATATTAAACTCATAAACACTTAATTCGATCCTATTCATATTTAATGTGTTAAAAGCATACTCTACGAGCATTTCCATCGCTTCAGTTCCATATCCTTTGCTTTGATAGTCTTTTTCTCCTATGGTAATACCACATGAACACGCTCTATTTTTAGCGTTTATGTCTTGAATCGCGCAATTTCCAATGATTTTTTCAGGATCCTCTTGATCCAATAAAAGAATTGAGAAATAAATGGCATTTTCCTTGTGTTTAAGAGCATCGAACCATTCTTCTTCCATGTCTCTCGTCATTGGTTTATATATCGCAATGTACTGCGTAATCTCGGGGTCGTTAAACCACTTTAGAAAATTATCAATGTGTTTCCTTTCAAGAGGGGCAAACTTAATTCGCTTTCCTTTAATCATAAATACTAAGATTTCTACAGATTTTAAAAAATTAACGAATAATAACGAATAAAAACAGTTTTTTAAAAATAAAATAAGAGATTAGAAATAGATGCCCTTCTTTCGAGCGAAATATTTAACTAATTCAAAAGATACTATGCAAATTAGCGAAATTGAAAAGCATACTAACCAATCCAAAGCTGTGAGATACATAAACATAAAATTTAATCCTACCGAGGCAAGTCCAACTTGAACGCCAGGAACATACATTAACACAAGGAATAAACCAAATAACAATCCAATTAAAAGATACATGAATTTAGTGCTATCTTCTTTTGTGCTCTTTATCAAAGATTTATTCGGTCTTCTTATTTGAAAAACCAAAAATGACTCGCAGAAGAAAATCGTCACCATTAACATCGTAAGGGTTTTTACCTCGTTCAATAAAATGCCAGGGTTATATAAAGGAAGTGTTTCAGGTGAGAAAAGATAAGTACCGTTCCAATCGCCAAAATTTGTATTCTCTGGAAAGAGTGGATAAATTCCAGTAATAGTTGTAAAGTAAACTACTATCATACTGAGTGCTAAAAAAGCTCCGAAAATAGATAATAAAATCATCGTGTTTTTAGATAAGATTTCTTCTTCGTCGTGAGGTTTTTGCTTCATTACGTCTTTAGATGTGGTATCAAACGTTAGTATAAGACCTGGGAACATGTGAAGTGTTATACCGAGGAAAATCCATTGATAGTTGAAAGCAGGGTCTAAAAAGTAAGGTAATTCCAATATTACAGATAAAATAAATTGGACGATGCCCTCGAATACATTAATTGCTATGTAAAAGAACACAACTGCTCTAATACGAGCAAAAATACCCCGACCTTCTTCTATTCCTGTTACGATTGATGTAAAAGAATCGTCGCTTATTACCATGTCGCTCGCTTCTTTGGCAACGTCAGTTCCTTGTATGCCCATAGCTACGCCTGCATCGGCCATATTTAGAGCCAACGCGTCGTTTACACCATCTCCTGTCATAGCGACGACTTTATTAGCATCTTGATATCTTGTAATAATCTCTTGTTTGTGTGTTGGAGATACCCGAGCAAATACTTTAATCCGGCTAAAATCTAAAAAAGAAAGATTTTTTTTTATATCTTTACCCTCTACTACAATATCGTCATCATTTTGAACGATAGATATTTGTTTAGCAATTGCCTTTGCAGTAGCAGGTGAGTCTCCGGTGATCATTACTACATCGACTCCAGCAGCGTGGCATTCTTCGACGCTCTCTTTAACACCGTCTCTAGGTGGATCTAAAATCGTTACAAAACCGATATAAATCATATCTGACTCGCATAATTCCCTACTTTTATCGTCTTCTGGGGGAATTACATCTAATTTTTTATAACATAAACTTAAAATTCTAAATCCTCTTTCAGCATAGGTGTTCGCTATTTTCATAATTTTATCTTTAATCTCATCTGTGAAATCTAATACTTGATCATTATACAAGACCCTAGTACTTAAAGGAATTAAGATTTCGCTTGCCCCTTTAGTAAAGGAGTAAAATTCATTTTCTTTCTTGTAAACCTTAGTCATGCGTTTTACTTTCGAATCAAAGGGAAATTCTTTAAAATTTACAAATTCTTCGAGTATATAATCGCCCATGCCTTTTTGGAATAAGACCATTAAAGCACCTTCCGTTGGAGAGCCAATGACTGTCCAGTTTTGAATAATTCTACTTGAAATCTCAATCTCATTCTTTACTAAAGCAGAATTATTGTTTAAGAATCCAGAAATTAATAGTAATTTAAGCTGTGGAAAATCATCAATATGTTTCACATAAACAGAATTTTTTGGATCGTCAATTAAAATTATTTCACCTTCAGGGCTATATCCACTTCCTGTAACCTTATAGGTTGACCCGTTTGTCCAAACATTCGAAATACTCATTTGATTCTTTGTTAGTGTGCCAGTTTTATCGCTGCAAACTATACTAACTCGGCCTAAACTATCTACTGAGGCTAGATTTCTAACAATAACACCATGATGAGCCATTGTTAAAACTCCCGTAAGTAAAATAATTGTCACAAGAAGAGGGATGTTAATTGGAAGTAGATCCATTGCTGAATTCAAGCTTTTTACGAATTCTATTTCGCCTGTAGCTAACCATTTAATCAGGATTATAAGAAGCCAAAATCCGGCTACAATTAGGCCCAACCATTTACCGAAGTTGTTCATTTTCTCTCGGATTGGGATTTCGCTTGTTCCAGCCTCTTCTAACCCTTGCGAGATTTTTCCTATTTCAGTGTCCTTACCAGTCTTTACTGTGATTGCTGTAGCATTGCCAGTCGCGATAAAAGTTCCGTAAAAGGTCATATTTTTACGATCGCCAATTGAAATATCTTCGTTTCCTAAAGCGATGCCTTCTTGAAACTTTCTTACAGGTTCAGATTCGCCAGTAAGGCTAGATTCATTAACCTCTAAATTTGAAGATTGAATTAATCTTCCGTCAGCAGCTATTCTATCGCCTTGTTTTAATACTAATAAATCGCCTATTACTACCTCTTTTGTTGGTATATCTATCTTTTGACTATCTCTAATAACTGTAGATGTTGGTGCGGTCATTTCTCTTAAGGCATTCAATTTTTTCGTAGCTCTATACTGTTGAATAATCGCAACTATACAATTAAGACCTACAATCCCAAGAGTTAATAAAATAAAGGTTATATTACTTTCATCATCAAAGAAAGAGGCTATAAATAAGAATAAAGCGCCTACTAAGTAAATTACAATTAGCCAATTGAACAACGGAGCAAGATAAATTTTGATGAACCCTTTTGAGGCTTTTGGTATTTCGTTTAAACCATACTTCTCTAATCTTTTTTGCGCTTCATCGTTCGTTAAGCCATTATTCGGATTTGTCTGAAACTTTTTGTAGATTTGCTCTAATTCCATAGTATAATAAATTTCTTCCATTAAGGTTTCTCCCGGGATTTTTTATGAAATTTTTATTATTAAATTAAAAAATGATATGTAGTTTATAATAAATAGACTATAGAAATAATTCTATTTTAGCTTTTGTTTAAGAAAGAAATATAATTATTATTTTAAATATTTGAATATAAAAATTTTAGAAAATTAAAAAATGATATCTTTTTTTCTAAATAAATATTTAACAAGTTCGATTCCAATTAATCCTGGCAAAGCAAACAAAACGCATATTATCCAATCTGTTCCACTCAGAAAGAGAAAATTAATTTGTAAGTTTAAACCGAACACATCGTTCACGTAATAATTTACTTGGTACGAGAATACAATATAGAGGACATGTAAAGCTAGGGTAAATAGACTTACAATTAACAAAGAAAAACAGAAATCTTCCTTCAAACTTTTTAAAATAGATTTATTTGGGCGCCTAAAAGTCCAGATAAATGTCGTTTCAACAATATATAGTGTCGTGATGAACATAGTTCTTGCTTTTTGTGCCAACAATTCGGGTTGTGTTGATCCATCTGGAATATAACTAATAGTAGGATTAAGATTCCACTCATTCAACGGGAATACACCTCCTAAGGTAAATTGAAGAACTAATACCAGACCAATTCCCATTAACAACGCTTGTATTAACATCATAATCCACATATTTTTGTTTAATAATTGTTGTTCGTCTCTAGGTGGTTCTTTCATTACATCCGTGGGATGTCTATCGATTACCAAGGCTAGAGCTGGTAGTGAGTGGACTATTCCAAAAATATAAATATGTTGCCATTCTGAACTGAATAAATCGAAGAATGGGATGAATTCGTAGGTAAAAAATATGGTTGCTTCCATTATATTTAAACAGATAAAAAAATATATAATGGTGCGAATTTTAGCAAACAGACCACGACCAATTTTTACGCCCTTGACAATTGAAGAAAAGTTATCGTCACTTATGACCATATCCGCAGTTTCTTTCGCTACATCTGTCCCCGTAATTCCCATAGCTATACCGGCATTAGCAAGTTTTAAAGCTAAAGCGTCATTGATGCCATCTCCAGTCATAGCACATATTTGATTTTGTGATTGATATTTTTTTACGATTATTTCTTTATCAGAAGGATCGACCCTTGCAAAAACTGAAACTCTATTGAAATCTTTATCGTTTAAATTAGATATATCGGCACCTTCTACTACTAAATCGCCCTCTTTATAAATCCTCATTTGTGCGGCTATAGTTTTAGCGGTTGCTGGGTGGTCTCCAGTGATCATTACGGTTTTAATACCACCAGCCTCGCTTTCTTCCACAGCAGTTCTTACATCTGAGCGTGGTGGGTCTAAAATTGAAATAAAACTCAAAAAAGTTAGACTGGTTTCAGTTTTTTCTCTATTTAAACTATTTAAATCTTTTATCTTTTCGATATTCTTATAAGCAACGGCTAAAGTTCGGTACCCTTGGTTGGCTCGCAATTGGATTTTCTTTAAAAGTTCCTCTCTTAAATCGTCGTCTAATAACTTTATTTCGCCATTGACTTCGATTCTATTTGATATTTCTAAAATTCTTTCGGGAGCTCCTTTAGTAAAAGCAAAAATCTCTTTAGGAATTGATATTTGTTTACATATAGTGGTCATTCGTTTAATTTCAGAGCTGAATGAAAATTCCTTCAATACTTCGTACTTATCTTTTATATCGTGGTTAATATATCCCGCTTTTTCAGATAGTACTAATAATGCGGCTTCTGTAGGTGACCCTAAAGCCCTTCTTACGGCCAATTCATTTACATTTTTTAGTCGAACTTTAACATCCTCATATATTAATTTAACGTTGTTGTTTAATACGATTGAATCGATAAATTTCTGAAACGTAAGATTATCTTTTAACTCAACTTCGTTATTATTTTCAAGAATTATTCCATCAACATCATAACCCGAACCTGAAACATGATATTCTATATTGTTTATCCAAAATCTTTCTACAGTCATTTCGTTTTTGGTGATAGTTCCTGTTTTATCTGCACAGATTACTGAAACTCGACCAAGAGATTCAATTGAAGCTAAGTTTTTTATAATTACCCCACTTTGAGCCATATTTAATACACCAGTTATGAGGACAAGCGTTGTAAGGAGGGGTAAGTTTATGGGCATGATATTCATTGACCTTAAAATAGAACTTATTAAAGCATCGCTAATAAAATCTCCATAGAAATTGCCTTCTATCGCTAAAAGTACAAATTTATAGGTAATTAAGATAATTAAATTAATAATAACTATAGTTCCAAGGATATAGCCCAACCTATTCAATTTTCCTGTCAATGGGATATCTTCTATGCTACCCATTTCATTTAATTGGTTTGAGATTTTACCAATCTCCGTATTTGTTCCCGTTCCAATCACTAAGGCTTTTCCCCTACCTGTGTGAATGTAGGTACCCATAAACACCATGTTGGTTCGGTTCTGGAGAGGTACTTTGTTATTTTTGAGGGGAGATTTGTTTTTTTCTACTGGCTCACTCTCTCCACTAAGTGGAGCTTCATCGATGGTTAGATTAGTAAATTCGATAATTCTAGCATCTGCAGCGATTTTATCGCCTTGTCTTAACAAGATAACGTCTCCGGGTACGATTTCTCTGGTAGGAATCTCAAATTGTATTCCATCCCTCAAAACAGTTGCTTTTAAAGCGGCGATTTCTCTTAAGGATTCTAACGCTTTTTGGGCTCTGAATTGTTGAACAATTACAGTTGTCGAATTCATAATGACCACAGCAAAAGTGATGATTGTAGAACTTGGAGAGCCAAGAATCAAAATAAGAGTTCCTGATATAATCAAAATAATTATTAAAAAATTAAAAATTGGAGCTAAATAAATTTTCCATAAAGACTTCTTAATTTTAGGTAACTCGTTATAACCAAATTTAAGATATCTACTCTCTATTTCTAAAGACTTCAAACCATTATTAGGATCTGTTTGATATTTTGTAACTAAATCATCAATTGATTGAGTTAGTAATTCTTCAGAGCGAACTTGGATTTGACTCATTTCTTTACGTAATCCTTTTTTATTCTAATAATAATAAAAAATATTGATTTAAACTATATTAATTATGCTTTCTCTACAATTCTTTAAACGAGTGAAAAATTTAAAGGTCTAACTCTTGCGGATCCCCTAAGATCTCCTTTAATACATTATATCTTTTTCTAATTGTCGTACTTGAGAATCGACTGGTGCGTTCAACGATACTTTGAGTAAAAATCTTACGATTTTCTAAGGATTGGCCTATATAATAGATTAAACCCGCTGTAAATGCTTTGTGATTCGAACTTTGAATTTGCTCATATTTTATTTTGTTTAAGATTTCATTAGCTTTTAACAGCATATCTAATTTCAATTTATTGTATTCTGTTTTATTTGAAAGATGTTGTTTGACATCTTTAAATAAGATATTATTCAAATCTTTTTGAAACAAGATTTTAATTTTATTTTTTATCTGTTCTTCTAAGTTAGAAGCACTTTCGGCAATTTTTAATCTATTTTCTGTTCTTTTCACCTTTTCCATAGCGTTACTAAGCATCTTCTTGTTTATCTTATGTCCTAATTCTCTTGTTCTATTTATAAATTCTTCAATTCTCACATTTGTAGTTTCCTTTATCTCCATCCATACGATTGCGAGAAAAATAATGACCATATTTTCGTATGTTTGTCGATGATGTTTGTTATATTGCAAATATTTTGCTTTTATTTCTTGATATTTTACAGAATCTATACTTAATCCAATACCATAACCCTTTAACAAGTCAATCGTCTTTTTCTGCTCTGAAAAGTTGCTTTGATAGTCCCGAAACCATATGTTTAAAGTATTGATTTGATCGTATCGTTTCTTTGTCTTTGGGTCCTGAATTGCTCTTGAATTACTGGTTCGAATTTTTCGTTCATATTCTAACCGGGAATCAGAAAAATTTTTTGAAGGAGATGATGTTTCAAAAGCAACAAAATCTTCTGAAATTATACCACAATCCTGGCACACAAAGTACCCTCTCTCTTGCTTTACATTTTTATGGGGACAAGCGGATAATTCCTTACCATTTTTTTTTTTATCGTTCAAAATAGATCAAGTGATTAATATCTAGTTCAAAAAAAATATAAGTTTTTAATTTATAAACTTTTTATAAAATACCATCAAATTAAATATTATATAAAGATTTTAATATTTTAAAGAAATTAAAATGGAACGAAATTAAATGGAACGAAAAATCATTTTAAAATGGTTATCAATTTTTGCCGTCAGTTTCTTTATACTTTCAATAGTAGAACTGCTTGATCTTATTATTTTTAGCACAGTAATTAGTATGGGTTTAGACGGTCTACAATTTACTATTTTTTACGTAATTTTTCAGTCAGGGTTTATGTCAATTCACGCACCACTTTTGTGGATAATCCTTCTGTGCGTAATTTGCGGCTTCATCGCCTTAGCACTTTCTATATATAGAGTTGCAAAGAAACAAATTATTAAAGATTATAATCTCGCCAAGTTTTTGCTACTTATTGGCTTGTTTTTAGTAATTGGTGGCTTTATCAAAATGAGTTTTATTGTACTATTAGGTAGGAATACAATTAATACGGGTTTAACCACAATTTCGTTTCAAAACGCGTTATATTCCTCTACTATTACACCTGTAATTGGAGCTATAATGTGGGTTTATTTTATTGTTGTCGTATGTAGTTTTTTAATTTCTGGCTTGATTTTTGGCGGGATTGGTCTTCAATGGATGCTCCTTATTCAAAATGAAAAAGCCTCTCAAGAACAACAGTAACTTACGAAATTCCTTAATATTTTCAATCTTTTTTTGTAATACAATAAAAAATGAAAAAAAAGAATATCGAACCTTATGAAATTCATAGAGAGATTTAAAACAAGTTTACATTTCTTATAATTTTATCCCGATTAGGGTCTTGATTAACTTGATTTCGCACAATTGAAAGAAGTGCTTCTCTATTAAGCCCTATTTTTTCTAAAGTGAAATTTACTCCCAATTCGTTAAATTTTCCTTCTCGAATCATCGGAGTTAAACGTTTCAGAGTGATCAACCATTTTTTCCTAATGCTCGGGTCTTGGCGAATCAATTCAGCGAATTGTAGAGAGTATGGGAGTGCCCCAAATCGATTTAAATCGTAAAAGAGAGCGACAGCGATAATGTGACAACTAGTTTTTAGCGTATTTGAGTTCCCTTTCTTTACTAAATTCTTGGATTCGATAAGCTGAATTATGTCTTCTTCGTTATAATCTATTACGTGATATGGCAATATTATTCGAGGAACGGTGCGATTTTCGAAATCTTCAGATTTAAAATAACGATTTCTATCTTCTTCTGTAAAGAACTCTCGATTAATAAAGCTTGGCTTCCAATCGTGCTCTATTTCATGTTGTGGAATTTCGTAAAAATACCTTCTGATCTCATCGGGGGAATATCCGAATAGAATAATATCTATATCGCGCTCCATCGCCTCTCGTACAATTAAACTATGAACTAAATCACCACAATTATCGCATAAATTTCTCGTCAAGGTCAAATCATTTGAGTCTTGATTGGTAAATACCCATTGATATAATTTTTTAAATGTTTCTTTCGCGCTATCGATTACAATGTGATCTACGCTTATCTTTTTGAGAGTATCTTTCATGTTTTCGAAAGCAGTATCGGGGATAAACCCTGAGTCAATAGTTACTGCGAGAGGGTTAAATCCATAATCGTGTACCACTGTGTATAAAAGAGCCGTCGAATCTTTCCCTCCCGAATAACCCACAATACAATCGTACTTCTTCTCTTTTTGGCGCGAGCGCATAAGTTCAATAACAGAATTCCAATCCCTTAATCCAGTTTCCTTCATTTTCTCAGTTATTTGAGTCTTCCACCAATTTGTAGTTTTGTAAGCTGGATCCTCGCAGTAATTACAAATTCCTTCAGAATTTAACTCAATTCCAAAAGAACCATCAATCAAAATACAATTTTTGCAGATATATTGTTCATGCATCATATAATTTCTCCTACAATCATAATTTACAAAGTTTATAGGAAAATATATTGTATGTATTTAAAGGAAAAAGTGTAAAAAAAAATAAAAAAAAGATAAAATAAAATAATTTAAGAGATCAAGTTTAAGTTAATTTTTCTTTGATTTGCTTTGCCCTACTTCGTAGAGTTACCTCCGTAATTTTAGCTATATCTGCCACGAGAGATTGAGTTTTTCTAATATCTCCGTCTTTAGCGGCAATATAAATACATGCCGCGGCTAAACCTTTTGGATCTTTTCCAGTTCGCGCTAATCCATTCTTAGATGCGTTTCTCAACATCTCGATAGCAACTTTTTGAACTTTCATAGGTAAATCTAACTCGTTCCCAAATCGAAATACAAGCTTTTCTGCCGTAATAGGCTGATATCTTAAGCCCAATTCGGGTAAAATCTCACGGATAATCATTGAAAGGCTTCTATGCACCGTTCTTCGCGGCGTAAGTGAAGCTTCACAGACTTCATCTAATAATCGAGGGAAATCGTGAACTCTTATCGAGGCGTACAAGGAACCTGCTATAAACCCATTAATAGATCTTCCCATTGTTAACTTTTTTTTAGCAACAATACTATAAATTTTCCACGCAGTTTCTGAAATATATTCAGGAATGTTTAATTTTGAGGT
>DAOUUT010000104.1 GCA_030668025.1 Promethearchaeota archaeon | reverse complement strand
CGGGTTTCATAAGACCTCCATTAACTAGCGAGTCAGACTCAAAAAAGGATATTAGAGAAGGAATCATCCAAAATTCAATATTAGAAAGCCCTATCAATTTACCAGAAGGTGTAAACAAAGTTATTGTCATGGGCATTGAAATGGACAAAAATGCAGTTTCTACCTCGCCTGCTCAACCCGCAGCCGCAGCATCTGCTATAGCTTACTCAAAAATGGCTTTTGTAATTTCGTGTCTCGGGGAATTTATTAGAAATTTAGGTTATCGAGCAATCCAATGTGGTAATGATACAGCACTTAGTATACCATTAGCAATCGATGCGGGGTTTGGAGCTTTAGGTAGAAACGGGTTATTGATTACGCCCGAATATGGACCAAGAGTGCGGATTTGTAAAGTTTTTACTGACCTTCCATTAATATTAGATGAACCTAATCTTAATTTTATTAAAAAAGTTGATAAATTTTGCAAAAATTGCTATAAATGCGCTGAAGCTTGTGAACCCAAGGCTATAACAAAAAACAGAGAGCCCAGTTTTGAACCGCCAAATATATCTAACAATTCAGGTGTTAAAAAGTATTACGTAGATGTGGAAAAATGTTTTGAATTTTGGATCGAAAACTCTTCAGATTGCGGAAATTGTATCGCGGCATGTCCTTTTTCTGGAATTAAGAAGTATTACTCAGCAAAAGAATTTTGGGAATAATAAACAGTTATAATTTTAAATTTGAACAAGTTAAATTAAATCAAGATTAAATTATCAAGATGGAATAATTATGGATAAAATTAAAGTAGGAATCATTGGATCTGGTTTTATTGCTGAACATCATTGTCATTCTTATTCATTACTCCCCAATGTAGAAATTGTGGGAATATCTTCTATAAATGAAGATGAAGCCAAAAGTCTCATGAATAGGTATGGAATCCTTGGTCATCCACATAAAAACTACAAAAATTTATTGAAACTCGATTGTGATGCTATTTCTGCTTGTGTACCAAATTATTTACATAAAGATATAGCCATTGACATTTTAAATTCTGGAAAGCACGCGCTTATAGAGAAACCTTTAGCTAGAAACATCATTGAAGGAAACGAGATGTTAGATGTCGAAAAATCTTCAAACAGGAAGATTTTTTACTGTGAAAATAACATGTACGCGCCCTCATTTAGTAAAGTTAAAGAGATTATCGAGGAGGGCGCTTTAGGAAAGATTTACATGGGGCGTGGAAAAGAACAACATTCTGGACCTCATTCAGCTTGGTTCTATAGAGCTGAAGAATCAGGAGGGGGCGCTCTTTTAGACTTAGGTATCCATGATATTGCTTGTTTAGTATGGTATTTAAATTGTGATGTTGTTAAAGTTTTCTGTCAAGTTAAAACCATCATTCCAGATAGAGGAGTTTTTGGTAAATGTGAAGTTGAAGATAATGCTGTAGGAGTATTATACTTTGAAAATGATGCCCAAATAGTCATTGAAGAATCTTGGACAGCACCTGGAGGTTATGACATGAGATTTGAACTTTTTGGCACGGAGGGTCAAATAAAAGTATCGCCAACTTTTTCAAATTTGATGAGTGTTTATTGTGAAAAAGGATATGGATATGCCTTGGAAAAAGCAGGAACTACTAAAGGATGGACATTCCCTGTTCCTGCTGAAACTTGGAATTTTGGATATCCCCAAGAAATCGCCCATTTCATGAATTGTATATTGAATAATACAAAACCTTTAACAGACGCGAAATATGGTTTGAAAATATTGAAAATTGTCGAAGCAATGTAC
The DNA here is from genome assembly GCA_030668025.1 of Promethearchaeota archaeon. The sequence continues at coordinate 9,873 of DAOUUT010000104.1, read as the reverse complement.
AAAAGTGCTCAATCAAACAAAATAGAAGAAGTACATTACTGAAAGAGAAAAAAACTAAGATTACTTATAATTTCCGCCGTACCAATCCCTCTGGGATCTTTGAATATCTTCGGGCATATCTTCAAAAGGTGATAATTCTTCTTCAAAAGTAAACGCTACTCCATATCGAACGTTAGTGGAAGGGTGAACATATCCTGTCTTAGCAATTCCATTTGCTGCTCGTCTTGCAGTACGCCTAGCTATTAAAGATGCTCCTTTAATGTAAAAATATTTCCATTTGTTATCCTCTTCAATTAGTTCCAAAAATATTCCTTCATGCATTCCTTGATCTGACTGGATTGGGACAAATTTATCCGTTTCTTCCTTCCATTTCAATAATAACATTTTATTATCCGTCATTGAGAGATACCAAATTTTTATTTATATAACCTAGTTTCTCATTTATAATTTTATTTAAATAGCAATCTTAAATTAATCAGATTTTTTCAAAGAGATAATAAATCTAACAATTGAATCTAACTTTTCCTTTGAAGCTAAAAGGATCTCATGTGGAAATTCTATGCTTCTCGAATAGATATCTGATACAACGGGGAAATTTTTATCATCGCTTTTCTCTCCGCCCCAATTAGTTTTAGAATAGTCAATTCCTTTTTTTAAATTTACTTTTTTAAAGCAATCTAAGCTATGTAATGGGGGATAACAATCATCAGTTGGAATTCCAGCACGATTTAATTTTTTATAAAATTTCGATCTTGTCAATCCATTAAACTTTTCTGGTTCAAATACTATTGGAAAAACATACCACCCCAACTCCGTAGTTCCAGGAGTTGGTTTCATTACTTGTATTCCATCTATTTGATTTAATTTCTCCATTAAATAACATGCATTTTCATTCCTAAGTTCATGTTGTGTGGGGAATTTTTTTAATTGAGCTTGAAGTACTGCTGCTTGGTATTCAGTCATCCTATAATTAGTTCCATAAGTATTATGTTTATAACCATAACCATTAACAATTCTACCACAATCAGTATAAGAATAAATATTATCTGCTAATTCCTTGGAATTACAAATTATTGCTCCACCTTCACCACTTGTTAAGACTTTCGAAGCTTGGAAGCTAAATGCTCCCGCGTCTCCCCAGTTGCCCAGTCTTTTTCCTTTAAATCTAGAACCGTGTGCGTGTGCGCAATCTTCAATAATAAATAGGTTGTGATTTGAAGATATTTCCGTTAATTTATCCATTTCGACGGGGTTACCACCTAAATGAACAGGTATAATTGCTTTAGTTCTTTGAGTGATGAGATTCTCGATTTTATCCACATCCATGACAAGAGTTTCTGGATCTATATCACAAAATACTGGGGCTGCGTTTGTAGCTATTACTGCTGATGCAGATGCAACAAATGTGTAATCTGAAACAATAACTTCATCACCTAAACCAATATTTAATCCCATTAGTGCAGCTTCTATGGCTACCGTTCCATTACATACTGCTACGCAATACTTTGCTTCTTGAAATCTAGCAAATTCTACTTGAAACGCCCAAACATTCTCACCTTGGTGAGTACCTGGAGCACCGCACCACCAATCGCCAGATTTTATTACGTTATTTAAGGCATTTATCTCTTTATCGTCATATATTGGCCATTTAGGAAAATTTCTCTTAGCATTTTGTTCAAATGACATACACGAATCAACTTTTCTAATATTAGAATATCAAAAATTTTATGAGCTAATAATAAATAAATAAATAGTAAAGAATTAAAATATATGAGATTCTAACGTAATTGAAAATGATTATCGTCGATAAAAAAACAATTGCGGAATTTTTATCTGAATATATCACAAATCTCTCAATAACTGAAATTGAGAATTTAATTGAGATACCTCCTCCAGAATTTGATTTTTCCTATGCATTTCCTTGTTTTCAGCTGGCAAAATTTGAAAAACAAGCTCCCAACATCATCGCAAAGGAGTTAAAAAAGAAAATTAAATTAGCTGATTATTTAGAAACCATAGAAGCGACTGGACCTTATTTAAATTTTAAAGTAAGACCACAGGTAGTTTTACAAGAAATTTTTAATCTTCAAGAAGATTACGGAAGAATCTATGAAAAATTGGGAAAAGAAAAATCAGACCCGTTGAGAATCGTAATAGAATACCCAGCACCAAATACAAATAAACCGCTTCACTTAGGACACATCCGTAATATGTTAATAAGCCGTTCTCTCTCGAACATTTTGAAGTATAAAGGAGAACTTGTTTTCGAGGTGAATCTAAATAATGATAGAGGAATCCATATATGTAAATCAATGTTCGCTTACAAAAAGTGGGGGGACGAAAAAGAGCCAAGTATAAAATCCGATCACTTTGTAGGAGAATTTTATGTTAAATACAATCAGATGGAAAAAGAAGACGATAGGTTAATAGAAGAAGTCTACCACTTACTTAGGTTATGGGAAGAAAATGATCCTGAGGTCAGGGCATTATGGAAAAAAATGAATGGTTGGGCACTTAAGGGTTTTAAGGAAACTTATAATAAATTAAATATATCGTTTGATAAAGAGTATTTTGAATCGGATATTTATTGGAAGGGGAAAGAAAAAGTTCTTGAAGGATTTAATAAAGGCATTTTCAATAAAACTGAAGATGGAGCTATATTTGCTGATTTAAAAGAAAGTTATAATTTACCAAATAAATTTTTAATAAGAAGAGATGGCACATCGTTGTACATAACTCAAGACATTTACTTAGCATTCCAGAAAAAAGAAGATTTCAATTACGACAAATCCATATATGTAGTGGGAAATGAACAAGATTTATATTTTAAACAGTTATTTGCTGTTTTGGATATGATCGGATTTAAGGAAGATAAATTTCACTTGTCGTATGGAATGATTTATTTACCAGAAGGAAAAATGAAAAGCCGAGAAGGAACAATAGTTGATGCCGACGAGATAATTGATAAAATTCAATTACTGGCTTATGAAGAAGTAAATAAAAGATATCCAGAGCTTACAGAAAAGAAAAAAAAAGAAAGAGCTAAATCTATTGGTATGGCAGCGCTCTCCTTTTTCATTTTGAAATTTAACTCTAAATCGGATTTTATTTTTAATCCTAATGAAAGTATTTCTTTTGAAGGTGAAACAGGACCTTACATTCAATATTGTTACGCAAGAATTGAATCGATAATTACGAAATCAAAAGAATTAATTGACTTAAATATTAAATGGGAGTTAATAAAACACGAAAAAGAAATATCTTTAGTTAAACAATTAAATTATTTTCCAGAGATCTTAGATTCCATAAAAAGAAATTATAACATCCATCTAATCCCACAATACCTTTTAAATTTATGTCAAGCGTTTAACTCTTTTTATTCTTCTTGCCAAGTTTTATCTGATAATAAAGATTTAGAAAAAGCAAGGTTATTATTAATTAGATGTGTTCAAATCGTGATCAAAGTAGGATTAGATATATTGGGAATAGATACATTAAATCAAATGTAATAAACTAAGATTAGCAGGATTAGAACATGGTTTTTTATGATTTTGGCGAGACTATTGATAAAGATACTAGATTCGTAATTTTTGGAATCCCCTGGGACTACTTAACTTCTCTTAAGGCTACAAATTCTGCCATTGCTCCTCAAAAAATTCGAGAAATTACATCAAATTTAGCATTAACAACTGAAATGGGCGTTGAAATACCTAAATTAAAAGTTGTTGATATAGGAAATGTATCGATTGAACCTACTAATGTTAATAAAAATCTTGAGGAAATTAAAAAATTTATAAGTTTGATCTTCCATCAAAAAAAGGATGTTGTTCCAATAATGATAGGCGGTGACCATTTTTGCACCTTTCCAGTTGTAAAAGCTTTGACAGATTCTTTTGAAAATAAGAACGAATTCGGCGTTTTAATTTTTGACGCTCATCTCGATTTATATAAAGAATGGGATAAAAAATTGTTCTCTCACGCGACAGTCTCCCATCGTTTGTATGAATTAGATTTTATCAATAAATATAATATGCTTATTGTTGGAACGAGGGATATAGATATCCCTGAATTAGATTTTGCAAAAAAGGAAGATATCGTTCATTTTAACTCTTACTTACTCCATGATTTCGGTATTGACAAATTTACGGATAATATTATTGATTTTTTTAAAAATTCCCATATAAAACAGATATATATTTCAATTGATATCGATGTGTTAGACCCTTCTATAGCCCCGGGAACGGGATATGCTATTCCTGGAGGTTTTACTTATCGAGAATTATGGAAAATATTAAGAAAATTGGCTAAAAACTTTGATGTTATTGCTTTTGATTTAGTTGAAGTATGTCCAAATTTAGATTTGTTGAATAATGTGACATCTAATTTAGCGGCTAAGTTAATAATAGAATTAATTTCGTTTATCTATAACAAACATAAAATTGATGATTATGCCAAATGAAAATATTAAAAAGAAGTTGAAAAATGTAAATCAATTTAAAATCGATAAGAATGATGATATTGTCGATCTTATTCAGTCATTAAAAAATACAGGATTTAACGCTAAGCGTTTAGCTTTAGCTTGTGAAATTTATAAGGAAATGATTTTCGATACAAAATGTATTAAATTTTTTGGTCTTGCTGGGGCTTTAGTCCCTGCAGGAATGCAAAGAGTTATTCACGACTTCGTTGAAGAAGGCTTTATTGACATTCTTGTTACTACTGGCGCTTCTTTAACTCACGATATTGCCGAAACATTAGGATATCATCATTTACAAGGGGATTTAAATGTAAATGAGGTTGATGATTATGAATTACATAAACAAGATTTAAACAGAATCTACGATGTGTACTTACCGAATAAGGTTTATGAAGGTATTGAAGATTACATAACAAATTTAGATATTCCTGACGAAAATATGCCTGTTAGTTCTTTTTTAAAGCTCCTTGGAGAAAATTTACCGGATAACGATAGTTCTATTTTAAAAATCTGTGCAAAAAAAAAGGTCCCAATATTTTGTCCAGCCTTTACTGATTCAGGTTTGGCTTTACAGTTAGGATTTCATCACCAAAATTTAAATCTTAACCACTTTAAAGATATGTTAGAGATGGTTGATTTAGCTTGGGGTGCTAAACAAGCGGGCGTTTGTATTATTGGTGGAGGTGTTCCTAAGAATTTTATTATGCAATCATTGCAATTTTGTCCTAATTCCGCGAAGTACGCAATTCAAATAACAATGGATCGCCCAGAACAAGGTGGTCTTAGTGGAGCAACTTTTCAAGAAGCAAAATCTTGGGGGAAAGTAAGTCAAGAAGCGAAGTTTTCAACGGTTATCTCAGATGCAACGATTGCATTACCATTAATATTATGGTTTTTAAAAAAATCAAAGAAAAATAGTTAACATCTTGAAATTTTACTTGAATTAAAATAATCCTCTAAATTTTTGATCAATATTTTTCGTATTAGAGCCAAAAATTTCATCAAGATTCTTCTTAAAGATCTTAAATTGAGAGATTTCTGATAAATTTTTTCCCTCATTTTGAGCTTTAAATTCCTTAGCAACTTTAATCAATAGAGGTTGGACTATTTTAGAAACATATTTATCTATCTTTTTCTGTTTATTTAAAATTGCATACGAAACTAAAAACTCAGGCTCGATACTATCATCTGCTAAAATTTTTTCATTAATAAAAGCTAGAGTATATTTATTTCCTTCCAAATATTCTATTCCACCTGTAGAAAATGCAGTCTCTGCAAAATTCAATAGCGCTGTAAGCAAGCCACTTCTTAAATCGGTATCGATTTTTCCTAAAGTAGTTTTGTGATAACTTTTTTTGACCAGTGTAAATCCACGAAATAACAAGCCTGCTTCCCGTATAGTCATAATTTAAATTATTTTTGGTTTATAATTCTCTAACTTTATCAAGAATTCGTTGTTCCGATATTTTAAATATAACAATTATGTGTAATAAATTCATTGTTGGTAAACCGATTTTTTCTGTTTCTCAATAAATGCTCTACTATTAGACATCACATAAAATTGAATATTAATAACATATGTAATATTAATTCAAATATGATCGATAGAGAAAAGGTAGAACTTTGCGCAAAAAATATTGTTAATAGTATTAACATAAAAAAGAAAGGGGAATGTGTTTTCATCAAAGGAGGCATTTATAGTCAAGATTTATTAGAAGAGATTGCGTTAAATGTGTTCAGGATGGGAGGGATTCCTCATATTTCGTCCACAAGCGATCATTTTACAGAAACTTTCTTCCTTGATAAAAAAATTTCAAGTGAGATTCTAGCAATAACACCTAAACATTATTTGAAGTTAATCGAAAACATAGACGCTTATATTGTCATTGAACCTTACGAAGACCCATCAATTGTAAATGAAGTACCTAGAGAGAAAATGCTAGCTAGAGCTAAATCTCTTTCTCCTATTAGGGATGTCCTCTATGGCGCTAAAGAAGAGTATGCTCCAGGAAAAAAATGGTGCTACGCTGGTTGGCCTTCCCAAAAAGCAGCCACTTTTTATAATATAAGTTATGATTTACTAGAAAAATTTATCGTGGGTGGAATTAGTGTTCCTCAGAAAGATTTACACCAAATTACATCAAATATATCTAAAAATTTTAACAACGCGAAAAAAGTCCATGTTACTGATGATTTGGGAACAGACTTCTGGGTTTCGATAGAAGACCGTGCAATGATCCTCGATGATGGATTATTATCAGACGAACAGATAGCTATTGGAGATCTAGGGGGAAATTTACCAGCAGGGGAAGTTTTCTTTCCACCTCACGAAAAACAGGGTGAAGGAACGTTATTTTGCCCTTTAACTAAAGATAGGTTTAGTAATAAAATCATAAGAAATATCGAACTAATTTTTAAGAACGGAAGACTATTAATAGATGAGGTTACTGCTGATGAGAACTTGGATGAGTTAACCGCTACATTTAAACAAAGTGAAAAAATAGATAAGGAAAAGAATTTAGCAGAATTACGCACCTATAATGTTGCAGAACTTGGGATCGGCTGCAATCCCGAAATAACAAAGGCAATCGGGTACATTCTTACAGATGAAAAAATAAATGGAAGCGTACATGTTGCTTTTGGGGGAAATAAAATGATGGGAGGGACCTCGGTTTCCCAAATGCACTGGGATTTTGTTACAACTCCACAAGCTAATATTACAGTTGAATATAAAGATGGCACAAAAAAGCTTATTATGGAAAAAGGCAAATTAAGCAATGTTGCTTAAAGTATTTTCAAAAAATATAAAGGCATTATCGAAAACAAAGACAAAATAACTACAATAGTGATTAGAAATTCCAGTGGTACAAATGTGCTTAATAGCGTTCCTAATGGTACAAATATAAGACTTGCCAATATACTAGAACCTCTTATTAGTTCGTACGAAAGGGCAGTGTTTTTACCTAAATTTGAAACATCAATGTTTCTTTCAGTAAACTGGGACATCATAATTCCACATATTAGTTGATTTGTAGCCATAATTAATAAGAATGTGGTTAAGTCCGAAAAGATGATAAAGAACATTAATGAAGCATAAATCGTGATTGAAATTGAGATATTAATAGTTGACTTCTTTTCGTTTTTAAGCCGTCTTGCAATAAACCACCCTCCAATATTTAAATACATGAAAATAAAAAACAAGTATGAATAATTCCTAAAACCCTCTTCTCCAAATTTGATAAAAATATAACTTGTCAGGGGAAATTCAATTAATTTATCACCCCAGATTAGAAAATTCGCTAATATAATTAATACTAAACTTAAATTTTTATTTTTTATTTTCTCTTGCGTTAATGGTTTTATTATTTTCGTTTCAGTTATAAGATCATTGTTAAGGGAGACGTCCTTTATTAAAAAAAAAGTAAGCATAATAGGAACTGACATAAACCAGCAGACATTAAAAAATGAAGTCCATAAATCAATGGAATTTATATCGTAAACTATTAAATTAAAAATAATTATTGGAATAATGCTTCCAATCGAAGCGCTAACATTTGAAATCAAAATTATATTTTTTTTGGCGTTTTTAAATTGTGAGGCTTCCAACATTAATTTACTCATTCCTGCTTTGATTATTAGTCGACTTGTAAAATTCAATGATAGAAATATACCAAAATAGGATAAGTTATTAATGTTTAAATTAAAAAATGAAAAACTAATAATCAAAATGAGGCTTGAAACTAACATTAGTTGTTTTTTCTTATGGGAAAATTTATCAAAAAACAACCCGATGATTGGTCCTAAAAACAGAGTTAAATAGGATAGAAATTGAATGAATGCTAGTTCAATTCTATTCACATCTAAAATGATTAACATGAAAACGGGTATGTATAATGATAAAAATGTGTTTATCAGGCTAATAATGAAATAGACAATAAAGAATGAAATGTAATTAGTCTTAAATATTTCCATTCAAATAAGCTCGGTATTTTTTTTTTGCTTATTCATTCTTTTTTACTCAATCTATAAAAAGATATGAAAATATGAAGACCTAAAAAAATTATTTTAGATCTTTAAGAAAAATTTTGAAGCAAAGAAAGAACTTTTTCTAAAACTTTTTCTTTAAATGTAATTCTATCTACTTTAAATTGATGTTTTTCTACAATAGTATCCTTTTCAGTTGAGAAACCAATAAAAACTAAGCCTACAGGTTTTTCAACTGTGCCACCCGTAGGTCCTGCGATGCCAGTAATCCCTATTCCTATGTCAACATTTGAAAGTACTCTAATGTTATGCGCCAATTGTTTTGCGACTATTTCTGACACTGCCCCAAATTGATCAATCCTACCGGGATCAATATTTAAAAGATCGATTTTAGAATTATTACTATAACAGATGATTCCACGTTCAAATACTTTAGAAGCGCCAGAAATATTAGTTATTGCGTTTGAAATATACCCTCCTGTACACGATTCTGCAATTGCTAATTTAAGATTATTTTTTGTAAATTTAACGACAATATCTTTGACACTATCTAAAATTACCATTATTTTTCTATCACAATTTTAAATGTTATTTTTTCTGGTTAATATTGTAAGAAACTGGAAGATTTATAACAATTCATTGTATAATAAAAAGCAATATAAATAAAAAACAATATTTATAATTTATATTTTAAAGTAGTAAAATCATAATGTGATTCTATGAAAGAAAGTGATGAAAGAAAAGATTTCGTATTTAAGATAACAGTGATAGGGGATGGTGGTGTTGGAAAAACATCCTTAATAAAAAAATATACTAAAGGCAGCTTTAAAAAAGAATATATAAAAACTCTAGGCGCACAATTTTCGAAATATGACGAGAAAATTAAGAATAGCCAAGTTAAATTATTCTTCTGGGATATTGCTGGTCAAGCAGAATTCTCATTTATGCGACCAACGTTCTATAAAGGTAGTAAAGCCGCAATTTTAGTTTTTTCTCATGCTCCGAAAGAAGAAAAAGAAAGCTTTAATCATCTCTCAGAATGGCATGAAGATATTAAAAAATATTGTGGAGATATTCCAATTGTATTATTCGGTAATAAGATTGATTTAGTGGGCAAAGAATCATTAGATGATAGCAAATTTGAAAAGATAACTAATGAAAAGAGTTTTCTGGGATATTACAAAACCAGCGCAAAAACAGGGACTGGCGTTTATGAAGCATTTCAAGCAATTATAAAAACCCTTTATGAAAAATATAAGGATATATAAAATTAATTTAATAATCTACTGGTATTCATAAGGTAAATTTATGTCAGTAAATTTTCAACAAGGTTACCCGAGGATATTATTCTTTTCATCATCCTATTGCACTCCTTGTAAACCAGTAGAAGAAATATTGAAGAGAATTAATAT
>DAOUUT010000182.1 GCA_030668025.1 Promethearchaeota archaeon | reverse complement strand
GGGTTAAAAATTGATCGCCAAAAAGCCCTCATATTGATCGATGAAATCGTTAAAGAATATGGAAGTAATTCTCCGAAACATTATAATTATTTTATTAGAAGATTAAACGAGCTTGAAAAGTTTTCTATTTCATTCATCGATCAAGTTAGATATATTTCTGCTGCTGTAATGGCTTATCACGCCCAAAAAATTAAGCATATAAAGTTATACGACGATGTAATAAGTAGCTTAGAGAAACTTAAAGAGAATTCTATTAAAACAGCAATTATAACGGATGGGATCCCTATCAAACAATACGAAAAGATATTGAGGCTTGATATTGACGAATTAATTGATTTAGTTGTTATATCAGACGAAATTGGGATTAGAAAGCCAAACCCAAAACTTTTCACGTACTGCCTAAATAAATTCAATGTAAAAGGACACGAGACAATTTATGTTGGAGACAATATACACAAAGATATGGTACCGGCTAAACTAAATAACATCCATAGTGTATACATACATCGCGGTGGTAAATACGATACCAATATAACAGGTGAACAGATTCCAAAAGAATATAAACCCGATCACGAAATCTCTACTTTGGATGAACTCTTTGATATAATTATTAATATAAATAAAAAATTTTATATTGGTAAAGTTTAACTATGCGGATTGCTTGTATTCAACCAGAAGTTTTCCAAGAAAGAGATAAATGCTATATTGAAGTAGAAGGAATATTAAATAAATTAATTAAAGAATTTGACAACTGTGATATCTTATGTCTACCAGAAAGATGGGTAAATTTAACAAACGAAAAAGAAATAAACTTACAAAATGAAAGAGGAAATAATTACAAATTTATTAAAAATCTAGCAAAAGAGTACGGTATAAGTATAATCTCAGGAGCTATTTGGGAAAAGAGGAAAAATTCTATAAAACCGAGAATTACTAGTTATTATTTTGATAAAGACGGAGAAGAGATTGGTAGACAAGATAAAATTCATTTATATTCTTACGAAAGACAAAATTTTGAGCCAGGAAAAGAGTTAGTGTTATTTCCCTTTAACAAAATTTATTTTGCAATTTTAATTTGCTTTGACATGGCTTTCTTTGAAACACCCCGGGTGGCTGCTGAAAATGGAACGGATATTTTATTTTCTCCTACACAAATCAGAGCGGAGGGAATCAAAAACTGGGAAATATATTTAAAAGCACGCGCGCTTGAAAATCGGATTCCTATAGTCGCTTGTAATACTTATGGAAGTTTATTAAAAAGAAAATTTCCTGGACAAAGTAAAATAATTTCGTTTGTGAAAGATTATATTTCGCCTTCTAAGTTAAGAGTAGTTGAAGGTCCAATTGACTCCAGTGGATTTGTTTATGACGAGATTAATTTAGACTTTCCAAAAAAGCTTAGAAAAATGAGATTTAAGGAGATTATTGATAAGAACTCAATAAAAGTAAGAAAAATTAAGATATAAGAATTTCTACATCAAATTTTTAAATTTAAGTTCTATTTTTTTTCTAAATGTATAACTGGTTTTATGTTTTAATTTTTGAAAAAATTTTAGTTCCAATGACCTATCCCCCCGAGGGGTTTATATATGAAAATTTAAAATAATAATAAAAAATAAAAATAAAAATAAAAATGATATCAACACCAAGAGTTAATAATAATAGTTATGTAGGGCCTCGAGCTTTATTTGACGCTCACTATGTCCCACCCAAAATATTGTATCGCAATAGAGAAGAAAAATCTCTATTTTCAATTCTAAAAGATTCATTTTCAGATGATTTTAGTTTGTCTATCTTATATCAAGGAATTCAAGGAATTGGAAAGCAAGTCATTATAAATAAAGTTATTAGAGATTTATCGAACTTGGACACCGAATTTTTAAACATCCAAATTGATTGTAGGGAAAAAAATATAGAAGAAATTATTCTTTCTTTACTAACTAAAATTGGTCAAAATCAAAATATTAATTTTAATTTTAAAAGCATTATAAATTCGAATATGTCAAATTTATGGAATCTATTTAAACTAACGTGTAGCAAAGTTGATAACAACCTTGTATTCATTTTTAACAATATCGAGTATTTGGGGCCAGAAATCTTCAAAAAGTTCTTACAATACGGTAAAGATACGAGCTTTAGCTTTCTAGCTACCGTAAATCAGGCTTTAAAACCATCAACATTAGATCTTATAAGTGAATTTCACTTAAAGAAAAAATTAAATTATTTTTCATATAAGGAACTTTTCGAAATTCTAAAACAAAGAGTTTCTTTAACTTTTTTGCATGAGATTGATAATGAATTAGTAGAATTTATAACTGATTTAATTTTTGAGCATTATGTGCCAGTTCCAGGAAAAGGAATCGAAATATTACGTGAAATTTATCCCGTATTAAATCAACAAGTTAGTTTAAACAACCTAGAAATCTCTGAAATCCTTCGAAATCAGTTCGATTCACTTCAAGCTACAGATGAGTTTAGCATGCTTTCTTATATTTCTGAAGCAGAATTACTAACAATAATCTTTTTAGACAATCTATCGAATCACTTCTCAAAAAACTCAAATCTTTACATAACAATAAAGGAATTAAAAGAACTTTATTTTTTATCATGTGAATCAATTGATTACGAAAAAGATATGGAAGAATTTAAAAATTTAATTACGACACTTAGAAACATTGGAATTTTAAACGCGTCTAAAAAAAATAACCTAAACGATTATAGAAATTTTTCCGACAACATCTTAAACTACAATTTTTATTTCATGGTGATAAATCCACGGCAATTAAAAAGCATTTTAGACGCAATTTTTAATAAACAGAATTTTCTTTTCTAATATCAATTATGCTCTTAACTCTAGATATTAACATAATAAAAAACCACAACCTTATTTTTTTAAATGCTGAGTATTAGTATATAAATATACGAATGTATTCTTTAATTTTAAAAAAAAATAAAGAAATGGCAATTTTAATTTGACCTACATTAAAAAAATTTCGATGACAGGATTTAAATCCTTTGGAGATCGTACGGTAACTATAAGACTCTCTTCAGGGTTTACATGCATCGTGGGCCCTAATGGGGCCGGTAAATCCAATATTATTGACGCATTAACTTTTTCTTTAGGTAGATTAAGTAAGAAAACTATGAGGGCTAAAAGTCTTGAAGATTTAATTTTTGCTGGTTCTCGAGGTAAAAACCCTTCAAATAGAGCCACAGTGGCTCTATATTTTGATAATTCCGAAAGTATATTTCCAGGCGGAACTGATACTTTTGAAATTAGTCGAACTATACAAAGAGGTGGCGGTGGGGGCTATAAAATGAATGGGAAAAAAGCTACCCGTCAACAAATTCTTAACGCTTTAGCTGTAGCTAATGTAGATCCTGATGGCAGCAACCAATTTGTTTTACAAGGAAAAATCGTGGAACTTACTCATATGAACGAAGAGGGTCGGAGATTATTCATTGAAAATCTAATTGGTCTTCAGAAGTACGATGAAATGAAGGACGCAACGATGAAAGAGTTAGAAAAAGCCGAGCGTGATTTAGGACAATTTGAAGCAATTTTTAAAGAAGTGTCTTCTCAACTTAAAAAAGTTGAAAAAGAAAAAAATGATGCTTTAGCTTGGAAGGAACTAGATGAAAAGGTTTCGTATTACAATGCTCAATTGATCGCTTTAAAGATTTCAAAATTGAGGAAAGAAGAGGATGAATTGGATGTCAAAATAGAGGGATCTAACTCTATTATGGAAGAATTGCAGGAAAAATTAACAAGACAAGAAGAGTTGCTACAACAAGAATCTTTAGTTATGGAAAACATACAAAAAACTATATCTGAGAAAGAAAAAGAAAGAGAACTCATTACCGAAAATATTACTCTATTAAAAACCCAACAATCTTCGAATCAAACTTCTTTAAAAAATTTTAAAAAATCAATAGAAAAACTAACTCAAGAGATAAAAACATTAGAAAATTTACAAATGGAACTTGAAGAGAGTCAGACTTACGATTCTTTAATAGATTCAGAATCAAAGGTAATAAAGGAAACAGATAACTTGATTGAAGGGACTAAAGGCGAAATCGAAAGTAAACAACAAAAACAAGCAGAAATTGATACTAAAATCCAAACTAATAACAACACAAAATCAACACTTAATCGAGAAATTTCAACTATTCAGCAGAGCATTTCCTCAAATAAAGCCAAATTAAAGTTTCTAAAAGAAAACATTAAAAAAAATGAAGAGAAGAAAATAAAGTTAGAAGCAGAGCTTAATAAATTGAAAGGAGATTCTGAGAGTGTAGAGGGAGCGATAAAAAACACAAAAAAGGAAGCGGAAATTATAAGGAAAGAAGTAGCTAACTTAAATGTAAAAATATCTAAGGAAAACGATAACCAGAAAGAATTAGAAAAAATTATAAATGAACTACGAGATGAAAAGAGCCAATTAAATTCTAAAATAGCTGATTTCAACTCTATGCTATCCTCATCGAATACGGAAATTAAAATGAATAGTGACCGTATAGAGAAATTAAAATTGAGAAAAGTAGCTACTGAAAGTAAAATTAAAGACCTTAGTAAAGGAAAAGATACGGAAGAAGTTTTAAAGGAGTTGCTGAAAAAAAGAGATACACTTCTTAAGGATATTAACGAGTTTAGAAGACAAGCTAAAGAAGAAGATTCTACTTATAGAAAAAATGAACAAAATTTAGAATTATTGTTAATGAAACAAGATTCTATCGTAAATGAAATCAATGATAACAAAACTAGGATTGAAAATATCAATACTAGATTAAAATTAATTAAAAAAGAACTTACAAATCTTGAACGCGAAAAACGTGAATTGGATTTAAAATCGTCCACTTTAAGCGATAACCTTACTAAAACAGACAAAGAATCACAAAATTTGAATAAGAAAAAGGAAAATGTTCAAAGGCGCCTGGGGGAGCTTTTAGCCGAGAAAGATCATTTATTGGTGAAGATTGAAAGTACAGAAAAAGAATTCGAAAGAAACACAGATGATATTAAAGGAATCCTTGAGATTTTAAATATGTTAACTCAAAATATCAATATATCCGTTGAATCAATAAAAGGTAACATTCAACAATCAAACGCAGAAGCTATCGAAAATAGCGCAAGCAAGTTTAAACAATTTGTTTTAGATATAAAAACAATTATGGAGACTATTGAAGGAGTTAGCTCTGTAGCTGAAGAAAGTTCTGATACTTCTGAAATGTCTGAAACGCTTAAAACTTTAGAACTCTTTACTGATAACATTGATTCTAGCATAGATCAATTAATGGATAATGTAAAAGAATCAGCAGATGTGGAGATACAAGATTCTACCTCAACATTTGATAGCTTTGTACAAGATTTAATGGAGATTCTTGAAAATGTATATCTTTCGTTAAGAAAGTTAACTATGTCCAAAAACCAAGATTTATATAAACAACTCGAAGAAATCACAGAAAATATTAATTCTCAAAATAACGACTTAAATACTATTGACAAAAAGTTAAGCGTGATTAGCACTCAAAACAACCACGATTCAGTAGATCTTTCTGCTTGTAATAAAAGACTAGAAGATGTTAACAAAAGAATTAGCGAAATTAATGAAAGAATTAAGAAATCTGGGGATGATATTGAGCAGAGGAACTTGGTGATAGAAGAGAAGCAAAAAGAAAATTTTGAGACCGAGATTAAAAATTTAAAGCAGTTAAAAAACAAGTATTGGGACGATATTTCGATAATTAAAAAAAATATTGAAGGCAATCAAATAGAATTAGATGGACTACAAAAGAAATTACAAGAATTGCAGGGTATTCAATCGTTTTACGACAATATTATTGAAATTGAAAGTAATATAAAAGAATTAAATGATAAAATAGAAGAGAAGAAAAATGTTATAACCAATACTGAAGAAAATATAAAGAATCTTAAGCTAGAGCAAGACGCGATAATTACAAAAATAGAAACCCGTCTTTCTGAAAAAGAAAACTTTTGGGAAAGTACTGAAAAGTTAAGAACACAAATTGATGAACAGAACAAGAACTTAGAAACTATTATGGATAAGTTAAGGTCCCTTGAAAATGTAATGATGGTAATAAATTCAATTGAAGAATTATCTAAGGAAAATGTTGAAGCAAGCAAAAGCATTACTAGTTGTAATCAAGAGACAGAAGCGCTTAACTCTCAGGTAGATGGTGTACAAAAGAAAGTTGACGAGGTACAACAAATAATAAATTCAATGCATGAGGATAAAAACAAAGAGTTAGACTCCCAGAAGAGAGCTCAGAAAAAATTAAATAAATTAAACAAAGATCTTCACAAATCTCAAGCTAAATTAAACGAATTAAATAAAAATAAAGAAAGAGAACAAAAAATCATATCCTTACGCGAAGATATTAGAGATGCTGAAAAACAAGTTGATTCCATATTAAAAGATATTGAAAAGGTTAAAGACGACTTAAACCAAGAAAACGATAAAAAGAGCCTCAAGCAAGAAGAGATAAACAAACAAATTCAAGGAAAGGATATATCTTGGAAAAAACAAAAAAATTATCAGAATCAATTGAATGAACTTAAATCAGACCACTCTATGGAACGTTCTAAATTGAATAATTACGAATCTAAAAAAATTATCACCACAGATCAAATTGAAACGTTATATCAACGATCTAAAGATTATGGCTCATTACCCCCAGTTACTGACGATTTATCCGAAGCTGGTTTGCAATCTGATATTTCAACTGCCAATAACAAGAAAAAAGCTATAGAACCCGTTAATTTAAAGGCAATTACACAATACGATACTGTAAAAGAGCGATTCGACGAAATTGATATGAGGCGACAGACGATTCAACGCGAGAGGAAATCTATACTTGATGCCATTGATAAGATTGAATTGGAAAAGACTAGAACCTTCATGAAAGCATATCACGAGATAAACCGAGAGTTTTCACGCATTTTCCAGAAACTTTCGCCTGGGGGATCGGCTAAAATGATTCTTGATAGGCCAGATAAGCCGTTTGAGGGAGGGGTTACTATTGAAGCTCGACCTCGTGGAAAACGTATCTCTAGTTTGCAGATCCTTAGTGGGGGTGAAAAAACTTTGGTTGCGTTATCCTTTATATTTGCCGTTCAAGAATTTTATCCTGCTCCATTTTACATCATGGATGAGATTGACGCCGCTTTAGATGGCCCAAATGTGCATAGAGTCAGTGTTGTTATAAAAGAGTTTGCGAGTCAATCACAATTTATGGTAATCAGTCATAGAGAGGAAAATATTGTAAATGCTGATCGAATTTATGGCGTTTCCATGCAACAAAGTGGAATAACCGATATCTTTAGCGTAGATTTGGAAGAAGAAGCCAAGAGGTTACTTGAACTTCCAGATGTGCCTCCAAATTTAGAAGAAAATTAAAAATAACAATTAAAAGTTTTAGGTGAAATATTATTCCTGAAAAGAATGCCTCAGAAAAGAAGTACGCCTTCACGGAATGGAGTGTTAAGCAATTAAGAGAATTTGCGAGCAAAAATAAGATTAAAATCCCTTCTAAGTCCAAAAAGAACGATATTGTAAAGTTTCTAACTGAGGTAACTTCTCATCCAGAATTTGTTGATAGAACTCAAGAACAAGAAGATGTGGAAGAAAT
>DAOUUT010000132.1 GCA_030668025.1 Promethearchaeota archaeon | reverse complement strand
ATCATTTCTCCTTCTTTGTCCGTTGCAGGACCAAGGATGACTTCTTCAGCGTCTCTGGTTAGCGCAAAGAAGTCGCCAGCTCCACTTAACTGTCGGAATTGGATATTGCCTAGCGCAATCATCTTCTTTATGATATCGCCGTATGTTGCCATATCAAATCTCGAGGTTAGCATGAATCTTACGGCTTTTTTCTGATAAGCGTATTCACTTATAACTTGTAAAATCTCTGGAAGCACGTAGGGCATTATGATAATAATTGAAGATTTTACTCTATAAATAGCATCCTTCATAACTGCAACTAGAGCATCTCGTCCTACCACCTGCCACGTCGTAATGTCCATTATTTCTGGAATTGAAATTGAAGCGTTGTGTATATCACTAAGCTTCTCTTCGTTCTTTTCAGCTAACTCTGTGGCGTCATCTATGGAATTCATAAATTGGAGCGTGAAATCGGCGATCGCATCTTTAATGTTTTGTGTTGTGTTTTGAGTAGTGTTCGATAAGCTATTTTGTAAAGTTTTTGCATTTTCTTCGTATTTAGACTTATGATCAATAAGCATTTCACTTAAGTTTCTATCTAAATCTGCTGATTCGTCGCCCCATAAGTTAATTTCAGCAGTAATTTTGTCAGAACTGTCTCTTTTTCCGCCAGTGAATTTATCATCAAGATCTCTAATCCAATCCTCTTTAATTCTTTTAACATCGGTGTCATATGTAGTATAGTGCTTTAATGAGTCGCCTTTATGTATGTTAATTGCTTCGTCGTACTGTCTATTATGAGTTTTAAGCGAGTTCTCTAACGAATCTTTAAGCTTAACGGTAGTGTCGGAGCAATCTTTTACACCACTTTGTAAAGTGGTATCGATTTCACCCGACATATCGCTCGCGAGCGTTTCTAATTGTACATTTATGGTCTCGTGTGCTTTATGATCTAAATCATTGGTTTCGCTAACGACATTATCGTTTTCTAAAGTGATGACATCTGTAATATCAGTTTTCAAGTTGTCTGAAGTACTTCGTGTATCTTTTATATATGTTTCACTTGTGTTTGTAAAATCGTCTTTCATAGGTTCAGTATATTTAAGAATGCTTTGAATCGTAGTTTCATGTCTTGCTTTATATTTTTTCTTTTTACCCATCCATAAAAATCCCTTTTTAGCCATTTCACCCGAAAAATCTGAAAACCTATTAGCGTGTTCTAAAAGATTGTCAATTAAGGTTAACGTCATGCCTTTAAATTCATTGGTCTGCTCAGTTAAAGTTCTATGTCTTTCGTCGACTTTTGCTTTCAAATTAGTTTGAAGGGTATCGGTGGTGTTCTTAAGGTGGTTTAAGTGCTCTTTTAATAGATTTGAAATCCTTCCTTTAAGGTCTACGATTATCTTGTCCATTCTTTCCAAATATTTTTCAAGAATTTGTTCCATTCTAGGTTTAAGATCGTTTGCGATAGTTTTATGGCGATCTACATGATCATCTAAATCCCTTTTCAATTCTCTTTCTAAATCTTCTACTCTTTTTGAAAAATCAGATAATAACTCTGAAATTAATCCTGTCAAACTATCCTTTGTTTTATTTACCGTGGATTCGTTTTCTCTTACTCTAGTATCTGAGATATCTTTGATATCTGAATTTAGGGTATTCAAAATAGAATGAAGATTTTCTTCCAAAGTTTTAGATGTGTCCGTAAACTGGTTTCTTGAACTGTTAATTCTGTCTCTTTTATTGTTGTTTTTAGTGTCTGAATCTTCAAAAAAAGCTTTTGTTTGGTCGTCAACAGCAGTTTCTACTTTATTAATGCTTTTATCTTCGATGTCTTGCAAACTTTCAAACCGATCTGATTGATCCGCTAAAATTGCGTCTTTTATTTTCGCAATTTCGTCCCTAAACACCTTAGACTCACCGATGTATAATTCGAAGTATGGTTCTAATGGAATAAACCTATCAACAATTCCAGTTACCTTTTTGAGAAAGCTCTTTTCAACCAACCAATTGGTAATCTCAATAACGCTTTCATACGTCAATTCAGGGTGTTTATCCGTTAAACTCAAATAAACTTCCGAGGAAGTTGCTCTTGGGACTCTAAGATAAACGATATATACATTAATTTGATCTTCAGAGAAACCATATCTCGTGAAAATTTCCTTTGTAAATTCTTTTAAGCTCATAAGCTTTTCTCCATTTCTAAAATTAAAATCTAATAAAATTCATATTAATTAAAATAAATTTAATCTGAATTTCTTTTTAATATTATTTAAAATATTTTATATATAATAATATTTTCAAAACGATAATATTAAAACTTAAGGTTTAAGAAGCTTCATTTTTTGAGACTTTTATACAGTATCTAATAATAAGTTTAAAGATAATCAAAAGGATAAACAAAAAATTTTAGAAATCTTTTCGCAAATTGATTTAAAAAATTTTATGGTAATTAAAAATAAATTAAGGGATAATCTTAGTAATTGAAACTATACTTAAACTTTAAAATTTGCTTTCAGATTAAAATTACTTTTTATCCTTTTCGATCGGGTAATTTTATTCCTCAATCCTTTTTATAAGCCCTTTTTTTATTTTAATTAAAACAATTTAGTGAAAAAAAAAATGAAAAAATTAAGTAAAATTCTCTTAGGCTCAATTTTTCTAATGATCCTATTTTCGACGATTACGTCTTTCAATGTTGTAGCCGTTGGCGATCCAGTCGGTCCTCCTGTTGAAGTTCCTGGGGATACACATCAAGCACATGTACAAGCTAACAATATGACTATGTTTCAATTTAGAAATAGGACTCAGGTAAGAGTTGAAGCTAATGTTAATTTAGACATAAACTTTGATTGTGAAGCGTTAAGAATCGGTGCTAAAGATTTTGCGATTGAAATTGAAGGTGAAGGCGATCTTCAAATGAATATGACTTGTACGGAGGAACAACAAGAATTAGGTTTACTAATGGGTAATGCATACCAAACTAGAAATCGCAATCGATTTCAATATCAAGAAGGATTTGTTGTTAATTTAGAATGCGACGGTACTTTCACGCGAGCGAGATTAAGTATAGGAGTAACTGATGACAATCGCGTAGGTCAATGGGCTTATTACGACGAGGCAACGGATGAATGGGTTAGCGTTCCAACAACCACACAAAATGGTTATCTAACTGCTGAAGTATCTCATTTTTCAACATGGACTATCCTTATACCTGACTACACAATTTTAGTCATTGGATTGAGCATTGGTGGCGTTGTTGCTTTAGTAGTAGTAATCGGATCAGTAATCTACGTGAAAAAGAGAAAATAATCAATAAAATTATTATATCTATAAACCAATATTTTTTTTTAATTTTTTAATTACAATATTATACCGATCAATAAATGGATTGTATAAATGTTTAAACTAAAATTAAGGAACAAATCAAATTTCAGCGTTCTTATATTACTTTTAATCTTTATTAATTTTAGTTTCTTAATATCTAATGTTTTATCTCATAGAACTGAAGATATACCCAGTTTCTCTACTCAAGATCAAATCTACCCAAACGAATCTGTGAAATACATTTTTTCTAAAAATTTAATTTTTGAAATCTCGACAGATTCTTTTATTGACTTAGAAATCCAATATGATAATAAAATTGAGAATCGTCAAATTTTCTTTCTTATTAATAATAGTAATCCGATTTCGTTAAATATTACCTCTAAAGAATCTATGCAAGGTTTTGGGATGGTTGAGCCGCCTCAAGGACCACAAAAAGGAGAAACTCAATTTCAAAATAAGTATGATTGCATCTTTCAAATAAATACTAACACAACGATAGAAAATATGACTATTAGAAGTTTTAAAAGATCTCTATACGGCTTTAATCCAACTAGTGGTTATTCTTTAGCTTTATACGAACCTTCGCAAGAATCATGGGGTGTTGTCAGTACAATTGAACAATTTAATGAGTCCACTTCAGAATATTCTTTAGAGGGCTCTCTTATTAACTTGCAAGCAGACACTGAATATTACATTACTTTTTTCGAGATTATCGAGGTTTTTGATAATTGGATTTGGGTAATCATTTTGATAGTTGGTGCTATTGGGATGGCATCGCTTGCTATTTTAATTTCAAAAAAAGATTATTTCCAATACTTAAGAACTAGAACGATTCCAATTGAGAAAGGCGCTCATCGGCTAAGCTTAGAAGATGTCTTAGAGAACGAAAATAGGAATAAAATAATCGATTCAATTCTAAGTGAACCTGGTATTCATTTCAACGAGTTATTAAGAAAAACCGAAATAGCTGCTGGTAACCTCGTGTGGCACCTCGATATATTAGAAACGTACAAAGTTATTGGGAAAAAGCGTCTTGGGAATTTCTTAGCGTATTTTCCTTATTACCAGAAGAATCCCCTCTCAAACCTTGATCTACAATTAAGTAAGAGCAAATTAACTTTAGAAATCTTACAAATGATCGAAAAAGAACCAGGTCTATGGAATAGCATTATAACAAAACGGTTTAAGGTTGATCATAAAACTATTCAATATCACCTTAAAAAGCTAACAGATCTTAATTTAGTTCATTTCAAAAGCGAAGGAAGAAAAAAAAAGATATTTCCTAATCTTGAATCAGATTTTTTTAATAACAAAGATAAGTAAAGATTTTTGTAAACCAAAGGACAAAAAAAAGGGCATTATTTATTTAGTAATATTGTTAAACATTGTGAGATTTGATTCTATTAAATCATAGTCTATGATGTGTTGTTTTGAGCTCAATATCTAACCAAGAATTTAATCTGCGAATTGAAAAAACTCAGAAATTAATGCGGGATCGATCGATCCAAGCACTATTTTGCACATTAGGAACAAATTTTCAGTATTTACTTAACACAAAAAGTAAATCTTTTGAAAGATTGGTTTTAGCGATTATTAAATCAGACGGAATTCCACATCTAATATGTCCTGCTTTCGAATTACAAAATTATATAGAGAATACTCCATTATCTCGAGAAGATATTAGTATTTGGGAAGAAATTGAGGATCCTTACTTACAAGTAAAGAAAATATGTATAGAGAATGGTATTCAAGACACAAATATTGCGATATCTCCACAAACACCTTTTACTATTTTTTCGAAGATTAAATCTGTTCTTCCTCTTGCTACATTTGTAGACGCTCTTCCGATAATGGAAACCGCGCGTATCGTAAAAACTAATCAAGAAATCGAATTTATGAAAAAAGCTAGTAAATTTTCTGCAAGAGGAATTGAAGCAGCGTTTGATCAACTCGCAATTGGTATTACTGAAAAAGAAGCTTCGGCGATAGTTGAAAAGGAAATGAGTTCTTTATCAGGAGAGCCATCAGAATTTGCCTTGGTTCAGTTTGGAGCGAATTCTTCTAATCCTCACGGTTCTCCTTCGAATAAAAAACTAAAAAGAGGCGAGACTGTCTTGATTGATGCAGGAACCTCCTATAAAGGCTATATCGGTGATATCACCAACACTACGGTATTTGGCCAACCAAATGAAAGATTTTTTGAAGTATATAATATAGTAGAGGAAGCCAATCATCGCGCAAGAGATGCTGGGGGAGTAGGAAACTTACCTTCTCAAGTTGATGCTGCAGCCCGAGATTATATCGTAGAAAAGGGGTACGGACAATACTTCACACATCGCACAGGTCATGGCATAGGTTTAGATGTTCACGAGGCTCCGTATATAATCCAGACGAATTTGGTTCCATTAGGCTTAAATAATACATTTACTATTGAACCAGGCATTTACATACCTGGAAAATTTGGTATTCGCATCGAAGACGATGTAGTTGCTAAAATTAATGGTTGCGAACAACTTTCTTCTCCAATTCGGCGTTATTGGGAAAAATGATCTTCATTTAGATTTAGCTAATTCTGTTTGATTTTTAATATGATGAGGAGGAATAAAGAATGATGCAACAAAGATTTATTTTACCAAAGATTTACTTTACCAATAATTATGAATGGAAATACTAAATATTATGGTCAGTCTTTTCCGACAGATATTCCACAAGAATTTGCTCCTGGAATAATTTCCACCTATCATCACGAACACAGTTATCCTACAATCTCATTAGATGGAAAAGAGTGTTATTGGTCGATGATACGCAAACCTCTTGGAGAAACACCTCAAAAAATTATGTTTTCAAATTTTGAGCGTGGAAAATGGACTCATCCTAAATTAGCATCATTTTCAAGTTCCTATGTAGACGGAGGGCCAGTCTTTTCATTTGATTATCAACATTTATATTTTTATTCCAAACGACCATTTGATCCTCTTTCTAATGTGGAGCAACCACGAATTTGGGTTGTTGAGAGAAATAAAAAAGGGTGGGGAGAACCTCACTTGGCCTTTGGAGAAGATCATGCAGATCAAATTCAATTTAGTTTTAGTTTTACAAAATCAGGAACTTTCTACTATTTAGGGATATTGGAAGGTGTTAAGAATAATATGGGAATTTACAGAATTCAACAAAAAGACGGTGTTTTTGGAATTCCTGAACCTCTTCCTTCTCAGATCAACAGTTCTCATCAAGATTGGATCCCATTTATTGCTCCCGATGAAAGTTACTTAATCTTCTCTTCTGATCGCCCTGGGAGTATTGGATTCTTTGATCTCTATATTTCTTTTCATATTGAAAATGCTTATTGGTCAGAACCCTTGAATTTAGGCCCAACGATTAATACTGATGGGAGTGAACGATTTCCTGGATTAACCCCCGATGGAAAAACCATTTTCTTTATTAGGGATTCTGAAATATATTGGGTTGATAGTTGTTTTATTGAAAAACTAAAAAAAACGGTATTTTCATAGCTTTAATATGTCCTCAATTTTAAAATTAGTAATTCAATTTCCCTAATCAAAATTTAAGATAATGATAAATCCAGAAAATCTTTTAGAATTTATTAAAAACCGAAGAAGTATTAGAAACTTTCTCGATAAAATGATTGCTGAAAAGGATCTTGAAATGATTTTAGAGGCAGGGAGATGGACTCCGAGTGCGTCTAATAAACAACCCTGGGAGTTTATTATCATCAAAAAAAAAGAATTTTTAAAGGAAATTTCAGAATCAGCTCTTTATAGTAAGTTTATGAAAAGAGCTCCTGTCGCTATAGCTATAGTTGGAAAAATTAAAGAAAACCCGAATTGGTACATTCAAGACACAACATTAGTTTCAATGAATATGATGTTGATGGCTTGGTCTTTAGGCATAGGGACTTGTTGGATTGGTTCAATGGATAGGGAAAAAGCTAAAGAAATACTTAGTCTAGGGAAAGATGATTTTCTTTTAACAATCTTACCTTTTGGATATATTAAAGGAAACATTCCGAAACCGACTCTAAGAAAACCTATAGAACAAATAAAAAAAGAAATTTAACTTTTCATAATTTTTTTTATTATGAAATTATAAGGTCGTCCAGTTTTTCTGGAGCTTTCGTTAATTTAACATAACCATCATCGGTTATTAAGATAGAGTCAGAATGCCGAAAACCTCCAAGTCCCGGAATGTAAATACCTGGTTCAACGCTTATTAACATATTTGGTTCGAGAGGTCTATCGTATCCCTCAGCTAAATACGGGGCCTCGTGTCCCGTGATTCCAAGCCCATGTCCAGTGCGGTGAATTATGTAATCGCCATATCCTTTTTCAGTTATAAACTTTCTTACTTTACTATCTATTTCACCCATATTTGTACCTGGTTTCAAAAGGCTATACGCAAGCTCTCTGGCCTGAAACATTGCTTCGAAAGGTTTCTTAGCTTTTTCTGGAATATGTTCTAAAAAGAAGGTTCTTTCTATTTCAACCCCATAGCCATCTACCTGAGCGTATACTATGGAAACATGTGGACCTCCTTCTTCCATTTCAGCAAAAAGTTTTGGAATTATATGCGGGTCGTGAGAAAAAGAGGGTGGCCAAACTGCTCCAACCGTTCTACAGACGATGAAATTTGCACCGGGTATATCTGTGACAATCTTCGAAGTCATGAATCCTGTGACTTTCTGATATAAAGCAAATTCTGGTACTCCAGGACGGCAAATTTTTAGCAATTCTTTATGTCCTCTATTAATAATCTTACAAGCATGGACAGACCTTCCGATTTCGTAATCCGTTTTTACAATTCGCACCTCATCGATAATGTCTGTAATTACCTTCTTTCCAGGAGTTTTTTCAGCAATCCCCGATGGCATTGCAGCCTCAATTCCTACTTTTTTATCCTTTTTAATAAGCGTTTGATATAAATCGTACCAATTTTCTCCTTCGGGAGCTGGAAATTCGAAATAACTATGAAATTCAAGATCGCAAAGAGTTCTCGACTCTACATGACCCTTTTCTAAGAGTGGAACCACCATTTTAGGTGTCCCTTCTATTTCAATAATCAGAATAAATGGACGCTCGTGTACATTGTTTGCAAAGTTGGTTAAATAATATATGTTAGTTGGATCAAATGATATATAATAATCCAAATTCTCTTCTATCATCATAGCTCTTACTTTCTCTAATCGACTGGAAAGCTCATCTCGGCTTGGTGGAGCCGTAATCCCTTTTGGTTTACCATTCATGATAAATTCTTCAAAATATATCTCTAAAATTATAAAATTATTAATGTAAAAGAAATTCTAAATAAAAAATTTAGTAGTTTTTTGGAATTTTATCTAATAAAGAACAAGGAAACCATAGAGAAACCTTTAAAAAACAAGAGTAATCTATTATTAATTAGTATAATTTACATATTTAAAATTATAATATAAAGAGGAAATAAAATTGAAAACATTTGAAGATTATTTAGCCCGACTATATAAAATGAAGCCAAATATATACATTGGTGACGAATTAGTAGGTCGGGATGACCCTCGATTACAGGGTGGTCAAAATATCATAAAAGTTACCTATGACTGCGCTCATAGCGAGGAATTTGAAGATTTATGTGTAACTACCTCTCATTTAACGGGAAAGAAGATCAACCGGTTTTGCCACATCCATCAGAGCGAAGATGATCTTTTAAAAAAGCAGTTAATGACGCGATTATTATGTCACCGAGTAGGGGGGTGCATTCAGAGGTGTATGGGTATTGATGCTTTAAACGCACTTTCTGTAATAACATACGAGTTAGACCAAGCGCTTGGAACCGATCACTACGAAAGGTTTAAGAAGTATTTAGAATATTTTCAAGAGAACGATTTAGTAGCGAGCTGTGCACAAACTGATGCTAAAGGAGATCGTTTGAAGAGACCTCACGAACAAGAAGACCCAGATCAATATTTAAGGGTTATTGAAACGAGGGAAGATGGAATCGTTGTTAGAGGGTGTAAACAAAGCATAACAAACACACCATACGCAGATGAAATGATTGTAGTCCCTTGTAGGTATATGGGTCCGAAAGATAAAGATTACGCCGTAGCATTTGCATTACCTACAGATTGGGACGGAGTTAAACTATTAACGAGACCTGCTAGCTTTAGAAAAAGTGAACATATGGAATTTCCTGCAGGGAATTTTGGAGACGCTGAGACTTTTATTATCTTCGACGATGTTTTTGTTCCCAACGATAGGATTTTTTTAAATGGTAATGGAGATCCTAGGCAAACGGCATATGCTGGCTTTCTAGCACTTATGTTTGCTCATTATCACCGCCATAGTTATACTGGCT
>DAOUUT010000184.1 GCA_030668025.1 Promethearchaeota archaeon | reverse complement strand
TTTTTAGGTTTTAATATATTAAACCATTTATCTAACCTCTTAGTAACTTGAAATAACTCGTCTTCGTATCCCGTTCGAAATAATGTTTCTCCACAACAATATTCAAGCCTACCCCTAATGTCTAGATCCTTAAAAAAGCTTGCTTGCGTTAACTCGGCATAGGTAATTATGTTACATCCTGGATAAGTAAGCGTGTCGCCTTTTAAAGGAGATAAATCTGCCCATGATTTAACAAGTTCTAGTGTTTTTTTAGGCATGTGGTCCATAACGTAAGATCGGAAGTTAGGGTAGTGTGGATAAAGCGTCATGTAATACTTCCCACGGATTCTTAACCCCTCTTTTTTGTACATTTCATTCCATCTCTGCAAAATCAATCCAGCGGGGTGAGCATTTTCAGGGCAATAAAAATTACATGAATGACAACTCTGACATTCTTTTAACACTCGCTTTGTTTCATTCCCAGCAATTAATTTTTTCATTTCCTCAATAGATTCTTCAATAGAAAGTCCCATTACGGGGCAATTATGAAAACATTCTCCACAAAGAGTGCAAGCATCTTCATTAAACGGAGAAAAAAAATCTCTATTAACGGGTTCAATTTTCGTCATTTCAAACTCCATTATTTTGTTCTTTATCTCTTCATGATTTTAATAATTCATTTATTTATTATTAGCTTAAAAGTATATAATATTTTAAAATCGTTATTAAGAATGGTTTTTTAAGGTGCTATAATCATAATTATAATATAGACGAAAGTAAGATTTCCTAATATGATTCCTACATCTTTTAACGAGCTTCTACCGGCTAAATCCGTTCTAGGTTTCCTAAAAATATACATAATTCCAAAAGGAAAGAAGACTACTGGTAGAAATATAATGTATTGAGTAATAATCAACGAAAATATAGCGATTGCTAATGATATTATAGAGGCTATCCAGATTGTTAATTGAGAAGCTTTTGGAGATAATTTTGATAACGAATCTCCATCAATCATTTCGTGAAGCATTTGACCGGAGAATGCCACAGAAGCTATAGAAAGTATTATTAATAACTCAAATAATGTTAGATCAGGAAAAAAATTCATAGAAATATCACCAGCATTGATTTTTATCATAAAATAAGGTAAGAAAATATGCGATATTCCTAAAATAATATGGTTAATAATAACCAGCGATTTAAATAGGCAATAGAAAATTACGGAAATAACTATAATAGCTAAATAAATTCCTAAGAGGGGGGTTGTTACGATGCTATTCATGAAACATACGGTCCCTAATAAAAAACTTGCCAAAGAAATTGTGAATATTTCTTTTCGCCTATAACCCTGTACTCTTTCTAGCGTTTCCTGTTCGCTTGGATCTTTCATATCGATTACATCATTAAGCGTATTTCCAGTAATGGCATAAAACCCAAATCCAGCTAATATCCAAATGTGAGCAAACACATCGTAATCGTTTAAATATATGCTCAACAAACAAGGAACTAGCACAGAAAAAAGATATTCAACCCTTAGAAGTCTAAATCCCTTACTCATCGAAAGAATCACTTTAAGTTACGCAATAGTAAATTATTATA
This sequence comes from Promethearchaeota archaeon, assembly GCA_030668025.1. The sequence goes on along the minus strand of DAOUUT010000184.1, from coordinate 5,955 downwards.
TAATATTCTAAAAAGGATTTAAGATTTATAGAAATTATTTTAGGCGAATTAATGAACCATTGTTAATTTCCAATAAAATTGGGTTCCTTTTTTTCATTTAGAGCAAATACTCCTATTTTATAATCTTCAGATTCAGCTGATTTTACTTGCATTTGGCGTTCAATTTCAAGATGTTCTTCTAACGGAGTACTGAGGGCTTCAAAGAATAATTTTTTGGTCCTTGCATATGTTAGTGTTGGTCCCTTGGCGAGTCGTTCAGCCCATTGTAAAGAAATCTCCTCTAAATCTTCAGGAGGTACGATTTCGTTGACAAAACCAAGTTTTTTCATCTCTTCAGCAGAATAAGTATCTCCGAAAAACGCCATTTGTGTTGCTTGTTGCCAAGTGAGCTGACGGCTTAACAAAATAGTTCCTGCGAATCCCGGAATTAGAGCAAGTTTGGAAAAAGATTGCCTAAATCTCGCTTTTTCTGAAGCAATTATAAAATCACACGAGAGAGCGAGGTTCATTCCAGCACCTACAGCCCAGCCATTTACAGACGCAATAACTGGTTTTGGATAAAGACGCAAAGTTAAGGCAATTTTATAAAGGTCTTTCGTTAAATCATCCATAACCTGACCTGATGTGCCATTTTCAATACTCGTCTTAAACTGTTTTATGTCTCCGCCCGCTGAAAAAGCCTTTCCGGAGCCAGTTATTATTAGGCATCTTATAGTACTATTATTTCGAATAGATTCTATAGTTTCTAATAGTTTCTTCCCAGTACTTTTATTTAAAGGGTTAAAATTCTCTGGATCTGTTAGTTTTATAATCGCAATATTATCCTTAATTACCAATTCAATTTTTTCGTTCATATTTTATCTCCATTTATTTTATTTTTCTTAAATCATAATTCATTTACATATAATATTATCCGTTTTCCATTATATTTTTTTCATATTAACTATTAAAAGAACATTCTAAGAGCTAGGATTATCAATACAATTGCCACAAAGAATTGTAAAAAAACTTTTGGCATTTTCTTGGAAATCTTAGCACCTATTATCGATCCTAAAATAGAACCAATAGCAATTAAAACCCCAATTAAGTAATCAATCTGACCAATTAAACTTTTTATAATTGTGTTGTAAATGGCAGTAAAAAATATTATAGACGTTGAGATAGCTGTAGAATTGTGAATAGGAAAACTTAGAACGATGTTAAGCGAAGGAGTGTTGATGATTCCGCCACCTATTCCTAACAAATTTGCTGTAAATCCCGCTAAAATGAAAAGCGGAATAGATTTCTTAAAACTGATTTTATGTTCATCATTTTTTAAGGAGAACTCAATATGATTAACTTCTTGTTTATCTGCTCCATTTGTTACTTTAGTGGCTTTATAAATCATATTGAATCCTGCAATTAGCATAGTTACCGCAAATAGAAATTTTAACATAGAATTATCTATACTAATAAATAAAAATAGAATAGTGGCTAAAATACTTCCTATTATTGAAAAAGCACTAAAAAACAATGAAAGTTTAACACTTGTTCTTTTCTGTCGTAAATAAGTTATAAATCCTGCTAAAGAAGAAAAAAGTATCACGAAAGTACTCGTATCTATTGCTATATTAATAGGTATAAAAAAGAGGAGAGTCATGATAGCTACGAAGAAGACCCCGCCTCCAATTCCAGCAATTGCAGAAACCATACCGGATAATAGACCAAGTAAAATTAATAAAGAGACAAGATAGAAAGATAATTCCATAAGTAATAAAATAGTAAATTTATCATAAACTTTTCTTGATAATGAGATTGACTCTCAAAAAAATTAAGAATTAAATTCTAAAAAAGTTATTAACTTAATAATTTAAAATTTAAAAAAATTTAAAATTTAATTAAGTTTTTTTCTATGCCCGAACCTAACGATAAATTAATTGTTGCGCTCGTTGAATGCTCTAGATGTGGAAATCCTTTTATGATTAAAAAAGGGCAAAAAAAATCGGGGGAATTAATATGTGATAACTGCATTAAGTTAGAACAGAGAAAAAAGCAGTTAGCAGATTCAGTAATCGAATCACAAAAAAATTTAGAAAACTCGATTAAGGGTTATAAAAGTTCTCTAAGAGTTGCTAAATCTCAACAAATAAAACAAATATTTTTTGATAAAATTAAAAAAACTTCAACTGTATTAAATAATTCAGTAGAACTTCTTAAGAAAATAGAGGACACTAAAGACGAGAAGTACATAGAGCAATATAAAAAGTTATTTGAAAAAATGAAAAAAGAATACTTTGAAAACGAATAAGATTATAATTTTAGAAATATAAATGCCATATTCATCATTCGTTTCGGAGAATAATATTTCGCATCTATTTTCATAAGTTTTGAACTAAATTTGACAAAAAGGTTCCAAGTTTTTCTGAAAATTAAATTTGAGCGATACTTATTGCGTAAATTTATTAAATTTTTTTCTGTTTTTTTCGGATTAATCGATTGTAGTAAGGACAATTTCATTAATATCCCATAAACTCCAAATCGTTTTAAATATTTGAAATTATAACGTCGGAATAATCCTAAAATTTGCTCAATTTCATATCTACGATAATGGCCTATTATCTTATCTTGTTTTGAATAGTATTTCATCTTGTGTGGAACTGTAATTACAGCAAATCCTCCGTGTGTTAATATTCTCTTTATTTCAGAGATAGCTAAATCATCATTTTTTACATGCTCTAGCACATCTAAAGCAAGTACCAGGTCAAAAGTATTGTTTTTATAGGGTAATTTTTCAATATCTCCACATAAAGGGTTCTGATTAGAATATTGCTTTAAGGGTATAGCGGATATATCGTAATACGATTTATTTTGTATGTTTTCTAAGATGTAAAGAAGAGAGTTTCCTGAACAACCTAAATCTATCGCATTTTTAAAGGTCCTACTATTACCAATTATTTTTTTTAATAAATCGAATTTACATCTAATTCCGGGAGAAATATCGTATTCAGAAAGATTTCTAGCTGAAAAATTATTATGATGGTCGTAAAACTCTTTTATAGTCATTAATATCTATCAATTCTTTAAATCTTCTTAAGCTACTAACCAAATATTGGGATAAATAAATAATATTTATTACTGAATTAAACTATTTCAGTATCATTTTTAAACGTAATTTAATTAAGTACAATTATCATTTTAAGATAATATTTCAAATAAAAATTAATGGTATTTGATTAAAAAATGAGCCTCAAACAAATCTCTGTGTTTCTCCCTGACGAACCAGGACAACTAGCAAATTTCTTCGAATTCCTTATGAAAAACAAAATATATATCAGATCTATAACTGTTGCCAAAACAGAAGATTATGGATTATTATTGCTCTTAGTTAAACCATTTGAGAAATGCGTTGAATTATTAGAAGATAACGATTATATGCATTCGGTTACAGAAGTTATAGCAGTAAGGCTCACGGATAACATTTCTCAATTGTATAACATTGCTAAAACGCTTGGAGATAACAAAGTTAACATTGAATATTTATATACATTTGCTGAAAAATCGTCAGAACCTAGAGCTGTGACAGTATTAAGATTAGACGATAACGAAAATGGGTCTGAAGTGTTAAAAAAGAATGGCTTTGATGTAGTAGAAGAATTTGAACAATAGGCTATAAAAAAAATTACTTTTTTTAAGAATTCCACTTTAAATTTTAAGTTTCAATCGTTCTACTAAAATTTTTATAGCATATGCCGCTTCACGAGGAGTATAAAAAATTGGAGCTTTTTCTTCTTTCGCAAAATTCTTTAGATCTTTAAAATCTTCTCCAAAGAAAATTAAAGGTATAATGGGTTTTAATCTCCCAGTTTCGTTCCAAGCTTTTATTATTCCCCGATAATGCTCGTCAGATTTCATTTCTAAGAAAGGGGGAACTACCAAACACGGAACAACAATATCTATTTCTGAATCTTCTAGCATGGCTTTGGTTATTTCGTAATACTGTTCCTCACCAGCAACTCCTATCATATCAAGTGGGTTTTCTATCTTAACTAAAGATATCAAGTGGGGCGATACTTTTTCTTTAAGTATATCAGAAAATTCTACTAGTTTTAAATTAAATTCTTCCGCTTTATCACTGAATAAAACAGAGCTTCCTCCACTATTAGTTAGCACTCCTATCTTTTCACCTTTAGGAATTGGTAAAAAAGAGAATGTTTTTAAAGCGGTAATAAAATCGGAAGCATTTTCGCATAATGTTGCTCCAGCTTGTTTAATGGATGTTTTCAACATTCGATAATTTGTTGCTATCGAACCTGTGTGGCTACTTGCCGCTTTCATTCCAGATGAAGTTCTTCCTCCTTTTAAGATAATAATTGGTTTATTAGGAACAATAGATTTTAAAGATTTTAAAAAATTTCTTCCATCTTCAATCGTTTCCATGTAAATACAAATGATTCGACTGTTAGGATCTTCCCTAAAAAATTCAAGAACTTCAACAAAAGAAATGTCAACGTTATTTCCAATATTAGCAAATTTTGAACATCCGAGATTTTCTCTTTCCATCGCATAAAAACTAGCACATCCGAACGAACCAGATTGGCTAATTATACTAATAATTCCTGAGGGTGCTGCTTGAATAAACGAAGCGTTAAGCCCTATATCTATGTTTTGTATTCCTACACAATTAGGTCCCATAACTCGAATACCCACTTTTGTGCATTTTTCTGCGATTCTTTTTTCGGCTTTTTTACCTTCTTGATTAATTTCCCCAAAACCAGCTGTAACTATTATTATACATTTTACTTGTTTTTCTATGCATTGATCTATTACGCCATCAACTACTTTTGCAGGAACTAAAATTATCGCGAGATCCACATCTTTTGGGACATCTAATATACTTTTATAACATTTTAATCCTAAAATTTCGTTGCTTTTTTGAGTTACAAGAAATAATTCGCTTTCTAAATTTTTATTCTTTAGAATATTAATCGTTACTGCGTTTCCGAACTTTCTTGGATTTGCAGTTGCACCTATTACGGCTATACTTTTAGGAAAAAAAAAACTATGCATTTAAGATTCAATCTCCTCATAAATTGCATTTTGAGGGCAAACTTCGATACAAACTTTGCACCCCCTACAAGTAGCTTGATCGATTATTACTTTTTTTTCACTATTTTCAAAATTTAGCGCAGAACATCCAAATTTATTAACACATATAAAACACCCAGTGCATTTGTCCTGATCTACTTTTACTATAGGTGGTTTTATATGTTGTATTCGAAGTTGATTAGCTTCTATTAAAGAACATAAGTGTCTAGAGACAAAAACTCGAACACCCTCAGCCTTAACAGCTATTTCTAGTTTTTCTATAGTTTTATTTAGATTGTTGGAATCTTCTACCCAAATCTTATCCGGAGATACGCCACATCCCTTTACGAGATCTTCTATTATTACGCGAATTCCCTGTTCTTTTGTGATCGTAATACCTGTACCTGGATTGTCTTGAAATCCCGTCATACTAGTCGACCTATTATCTAAAATAACGACTAAAATGTTATTTTTGTTATATACAGCGTTTATTAAAGCGGGTATACCAGAATGGAAGAATGTGGAATCGCCTAATATTGCTAACACGGGATTTTTCTCCGATTGTATTTTAGCAATTCCGTTTGCTAATCCGATAGACCCCCCCATACAAACTTCAGTGTCTATTCCTTCAAGGGGCTTGTACACTGCGAGAGTGTAGCAACCAATATCCGAAGAATTAACGAACTTAGTTTTCATCTTCTTTTCTACTTGTTTAATTGCGTAAAAAGTTGCTCTATGACCACATCCAGGACATAAAATCGGAAGCCTTGGAGGTATGATCATCATATTCTCTGGTACAGAGACTTTTTCGTAGGGCAATCCAACCAAACTAGCAATATTTTCTAAATAAATTTCTGCAGAAAATTCACCATTTTGAGGAAACAAGTCTTT
>DAOUUT010000277.1 GCA_030668025.1 Promethearchaeota archaeon | reverse complement strand
TTCGCCAGATATAGTAGGCTTAAATGAAGTGGATTTAGGAGCACTAAAAACTGCTGCTATAGATTTACCCTCTTATTTCGCTCATAATCTAAACATGTATTACTTTTACGGTTATGCATTCTATAAACATTATGGAAATGTCATTTTGAGTAAATATCCTATATTAGAAGCAGAAATTATTCCATTACCGCTCGCTGTCCTATCTGCAGAACCAAGATCTTTGATAAGGGCGAGACTCCAAATAGATACATCAATCTGGACAGTTTTTATTACTCATTTATCAACTGAAGAGGACGATCGATTAATTCAAGTTCCTTTCATAGTTTCCGAGATTGAAAAAGAAACTACTTTTGAGAAAATCGTTTTGATGGGTGATTTAAATTTTGAACCATCATCTACTGAATACTCTTTAATCAATGGTACTTCAATTCTGAATTTCACTGATACTTATAGGTTCTTAAACTCTGATCCAGGATACACTGGCCATTTTGATGACGATCATCTTCCACATAAAAGAATTGATTATATACTGTGTTCTCCTGATCTATTACCAAAAACTAGTGAAGTTTTCTGCTCGGTTAGTTCTGACCATTGTTCTGTGATAACACAATTTTAAATTCAAAATTCTTTTTTTTTTTTAGTTATAGACGTAATCCAACCCTGCTCTTTTTGTTCAATTATTTGAATATCATACTTAAAAATCCTGCCCTCGTTAAAAAATCCTTGTACTCCTCTGGAGAATAAATTTTAAGCTTTCTTAGTTTTGTATTAAAAATTGGTCTATAGAAAATTTTTTATTAGGCGTGACTAATTTTTGTTATATAAATATAAAATTTAATACAAAACATAGGTTAATAAAAAATGGGACATAACCATGAAAGTAGGTTAGGAATAGAAGCTCCACATTCTCACCTAATACAAGCACTCTCTCCAGCGATTTTTACGATAGTTTGGATATTAGACTCTTTAGTTTTCAAATTTTCAATTGTTCTAAATGATTTCATACCTTGGATTGTTAGACTTATCTTGTTTATTGTTGTAATCGCTGTGGCATTCGCATTCATTCGTATTTCACATAATATTTTATTTCGACGACCTGAAAATAAAGATGAACTTATAGCTGAAGGAATTCTTGCGCACGTAAGAAACCCGATGTATTTTGGCGTTCTCTTGATTTATCTCGCGTTTATTTTATTATCGATTTCTCTGATTTCTATCGCGCTTTGGATCGTAATTAGTGTAATTTACGATAAACTAGCTACTTATGAAGAGAAACAACTTGAAAAACTATTTGGAGAGAAATATCTAGCATACAAGAAAAAAGTACCAAAATGGATTCCTCGATAATTTTTTCTTTTTCTTCTTAATTTTTTATAGTCAAAGTTCGCTAATTTTTCATATTGCTGAAGCGTCGAAAGAGAAAAGTAAAAAAAAGTAAATTGGATTTAATCAAATTATAAAAAATTTCATTTCTTAGTTAATCCCGTTTCTTTCGCAGAGTGAAAACAAATGCAAGCAGCAAGGGAATCGTCGTGAAAAGCATAAGTAAACTCAAATGGAAAAGACCGAAAGCGAGACTAAAAATCACGTAGAAATAAGAGATAAATAATAGAATCGTTGGAGGGATTAGGTCAAACCATTGAGTATGTTTTAAGTTTTCATTCTTCCATACGATCGTTCCTGCAGCAAATACGACGGTAAAAAGCATCCAAATCAATAGAATTATCCAATCCAAGTCATATATAAATATATAAATTCCACAAATCGTTCCTACAACGAATAAAACACCCAATCCTATTGGTACTACAACCAAACACGTATATAATTTTCGACCTAAGGAGTTATTCTCATCTATTTCACCAATAGTCAATAATTGAAATTTTTTAGTTTCTTTATTCTGGCTTAGTCCATATGGTATTAAATAAGCGATTGGAATGAAAAACCAACCAATAAAATTAAACCCGGGAACGCCAAAATAGTCTCCATCAGGATACGACCAAGTCCACATTCCGAATTCAACAGCAATTGGGTCCATACCCCAGTCTAGACTAAGGGCTATTAAAGTAGTGGTAAGTATTCGTTGCCATAAAGAAAGCTTTAAACTTTCGCCAATTATCATAGCACTATATATGATCCCTACCCAAGCAAAAGTAACTGATAAGGGAATAATCCCTAAAATCATGACGGGCTCCGAGGCGTATACATAATTCTCAAAAACAACTCCCATAAATTCCAACAAGAATCCAAAAGCGAATAAAGTTATTAACATTAATAATCGTTGTACACGGTTTTCGCGCGCATCAAGTAATGCGTGAATAATTGCCAATCCACACATGATATAACCAACTAAAGCGGGAAGTAATTCGAATATTGGCATTTTAAATTGCACCCTATGAATATTTTATAACATGAATAATAGGTATCAATCTATATTTAAATTGTTATAAAGATGGTTCCAATTACAATATTTCATTTGCTTAAAGATTTTAAAAAATTGCATTCAAAATTGAGTTCGAGTAATAATTTCATCTTGGGCATTTTTAGATAATTCTGCAAACAAAACTGAATACCCTGCAATCCTTACGACTAGTCCACGGTAATTATCAGGATGTTCTTGAGCATCACATAGTATATCTTTGCCAATAACATTAAATTGTACTTGTAGACCGCCATGAGGTACAAAAAATGATCGAATCATAGGTATAAAAATATTAGGCTTTATTGTATTTGGGTGAAATGCTAAAATTAGAGAATTACCATTAGTTAATAATTCGTTATTTAGTTTCTTAACTGAATTAAGAATGGCAGTAGGACCGTTCTTATCATTACCATGGGTAGGACCAACACCATTAGAGAGAAATTCTCTTGATTTTCTACCATCCGCTGATGCCGCTGTAAAAAACCCCAATGCTAGGTGATAACAAGTCGAATAAAGTCCAGGATTGAATTTTCCTCCACGATAATTTTTATACTTCGAAATTTCATCGCAATATAATTTTACTACGTCTGCCGCGATTGAATCAACAAAATCAATATCATTTCCAAATTTTGGAACTTTGTTAATAAAAATTTGCCTCCATTCCTCTCCTTTTTTTCCTTGATAAGACCCTCTGTAATTTTTTTTAAGCATTTCAACTAAAACTTCAAAAGGAAGTATTTTTTCTTCAAAGACTATCCTCTTAATTACAGCGAGGCTATCTGCTACTGTAGCTAAACCAATTAACTGGGGCCCTGTAAAGTTGTAAATAGCACCTCCTTTTGTAATATCTAGTGCTTTTTCAATACAATCATCAGTAATTGCTGATAAGAATGGCTTTGGAGCAAGTTCAGCCGTTGCTTTACCAAGGGAGTCCATGATTGAAACCATATGTTTAATAAAATATTTCATTTCATCTTCAAGAGCATCCCATAAATCTTCATAAGACATAATTTTTGTTTCTTTAGTTACTCCATATTTCCTTCTAGTAAACATATCAATTCCTGAGTTTAGTGCTAATTCTAAGCATTTTACAATATTTATTACATTCGAATTAGTTGACCCAAATGATTTATGTGGATGTTGTGGTTCCACACATCCCACCAAGGCATATTCTCGAGCATCTTCAAGAGTAAAACCACGATTTATTAGACCGCTAATTATTACATCATCATTGAATAGAGCAATACTGGTACCTGATTTTATACTTTCACTAACTTTAACAAGAAAATCTTCTGGTGTTTTCTTATGGATTCTAATAGAAAATGTTGGTTGTACGGTCTTAAGATTAGTGTATGCGTCTAATAATATAAAAGTCAACTCATTTGTTACATCGTTTCCATTATAATCAACCCCTCCTATAGTTAAATTTGCGGCAATTGGTGGTCCTTCTGAAGCTACAATACCTTTAGTAGGTAGATAGTTCCATAAGCTTGCAAGTTTTATGTAAAAGCCTTCAATTAAAAACTGAGCTTTTTCTGGTGATATCCTCCCTTCCATCTTATCTTTGCTATAGTAAGAATATAAATATTGGTCTAAACGCCCTATACTTATTGCGAAACCACCATCCTCTAAACCACATATTAGATGAGTAAAATAGATGAGTTGTAATGCTTCATTAAACGAATTTGGCGGATATTCGGAGATATTAGAACATACTTCAGAAAGTTCTAAAAGTTCTCTTTGGCGTTCTAGATTTGGCTCATTTGTTGCTAAAGTATTAGCTAATTTTGAAAACCTCTTAATAAATTCTTTTACACCATTACATACTATAATAATGGATT
>DAOUUT010000032.1 GCA_030668025.1 Promethearchaeota archaeon | reverse complement strand
CAATAAGATATATAGAACTTTTAAAAGGTATTAAAGAAAACTTTCCTAAACTCCCCCTCCATGTTCAAATTGAGCCTTTAGAAGATTTATCATATATAAGCGAGTTAAAAGACGCCGGCGCAGATACGATTGGAATCCATCTTGAGGTACTTAATCAGAATATCAGGGATAGTGTAACTCCAGGTAAGTCTCGTATTTCCTATGGGTCATATGTGAAAAATTGGAAGCACGCACTTGAGATTTTCGGCAAAAATCAGGTCTCGTCCTATCTTTTAACTGGTTTTGGAGAATCACCGGAAGATTTTATATTGGACACCGAGAAAATAATTTCGTTAGGCGTAATTCCGTTTATCACACCTGTGAGATCGATACCTGGGATAAAAGATTTGCCTAAAACCAATCATAACATAATGGTAGGAATATACAAAAAAGCAGCAAAATTAATGAAAGAATATGGAGTCAATCCTTTGAAAAGCAAAGCGGGATGTGTAAGGTGTGGCGGCTGTTCTGCTATTAATGAAGCTTATAAAAATGTTTAGCTTTTTTCAAACTGCAATTGAAAAGAGATAATTCTCATAGCGTTTGTTTTTTATTGAAAGAGATTTTATGAAAAAAGTTAATAAATTTTGATACTTATCAAAAAGTAGGAAGAATTAAGTTTATAATTATATTAATCGCATTTTAATTTCTAAATGAAAGGAAATAATTATGACAGAAATTGATGAAAGTAAGACATTGAAACCTACTAAAGGTGAAAGACGAGAAAAGTTTACTAATTTGTCTGATATTGAAATGAAACCGCTATATACGCCCGAAGACATCAAAGAGTTCAATTACGATATGGACTTAGGAGAACCAGGAAAGTACCCGTTTACTCGTGGTGCTTATCCTAACATGTATCGTGGTCGCTTGTGGACAATGAGGCAATTTGCAGGATTTGGCAGTGCTGAACAAACAAACAAACGCTATAAATTCTTATTAGGACATGGGACGACCGGTCTGAGCGTGGCATTTAGTTTACATACCATTTATGGTTATGAAGCTGACGACGATAAAGCTTTGGGTGAAGTAGGAAAGGAAGGCGTGTCGATTGACACTTTAAAAGATATGGAAACTTTGTTTAGTGGAATCGATTTGTCAAAAATTTCTACGTCCATGACAATTAACGCTCCTGCGTCAATCTTATTAGCAATGTATATAGTAACTGCTGAAAAACAAGGACATTCACCCGATAAATTAAGAGGGACAATTCAGAACGATATACTTAAGGAATACATAGCTCAGAAATCTTGGATTTTTCCACCTGAACCGTCGATGCGCTTGATTGTTGATACAATTGAATATTGCGCCAAAAATGTTCCCCAATGGTATACTGTTTCGATATCAGGATATCACATACGAGAGGCTGGCTCTACCGCAGTTCAAGAGCTCGCTTTTACGTTAGCTGATGGTTTTGCTTATGTAGAGGCAGCGATGGAAAGAGGTTTAGATGTCGATGATTTTGCCCCTAGACTCTCTTTTTTCTTTAATTCTCATAATAATTTCTTTGAAGAAGTTTGTAAATATCGCGCTGCTCGAAGGATATGGGCAAAAAGATTGAAAAATAGATATGGAGCAAAAAAAACAGAATCAATGAGGTTGCGTTTTCACACCCAAACTGCGGGAGTATCGTTAAGCGCTCAAGAACCAGAAAACAATATTGCTAGAGTTACGATACAGGGCTTAGCAGCTGTTTTAGGAGGGACTCAATCGCTTCACACGAACTCCTTTGATGAAGCTTTGTGCTTGCCAACTGAAAAAGCAGTAAAAATAGCTTTACGTACGCAACAGATTATTGCCAATGAATCGGGTGTTGCCGATACCGTTGACCCATTAGCGGGCTCATACTACGTTGAATGGCTAACAAATAAAATGGAGGAGGAGGCTGAAGCTTACTTTGAACAAATTGAGGAATTGGGTGGGGTAATTCCAGCAATTAAAGCTAATTTCTTTCAAAAAGAGATTGCTAACGCTTCATACAAATATCAACGAGAAATTGAAAGCAAAGATCGAATATTCGTTGGCGTGAACGATATCCAACTAAGAGAACCTTGTGCGACCCCTTTGTTAAAAATAGATGAAGGAGTTGCTGAAGAGCAAATTGAAAATTTACACATTTTAAGAAAACAAAGGAACAACGAAAAAGTACAGGAAATTCTGAAAAAGTTGGAGGAAGTCGCAAGAGGTACTGAGAATTTAATGCCCTATATCGTCGATGCCGTACGAGAATACGCTTCGATAGGCGAGATCATGGCATCTCTTAAAGAAGTATTTGGAACCTATGTAGAAGATTCAATATTTTAAATAAGGTAAATAATATGGCAGAACAAAGAAAAATTAAAGTTTTAGTTTGTAAACCGGGTCTTGACGGGCACGATAGGGGAGCTAAAGTTCTCGCTCGAGCTCTACGGGATGCAGGTATGGAGGTTATTTACACGGGGCTCCATCAAACGCCATCCGATGTTGTTTCGACAATTATTCAAGAAGATCCGGATGCGGTTATGCTAAGCATGCTATCTGGAGCACATAATGCATTGTGTCCAGTTATAATGGATAAATTAAAAGAAAATGGAATTGACGATGTTCTTGTAGGTGTTGGCGGTATTATCCCAGATGAGGACAAAACTTTTCTCGAAAAACACGGGTTAAAAGGATTTTATGGACCAGGTACTGAGTTAAAAACAATTGTTGAATTCGTTAAAAACAATTTGAAAAGATAGCGTACAATGCATTATTCTGATTTAATAGAAAAATTACTAGAAGGAAATACCAGAGCAGCAGCACGCCTAATCACTTTAGTAGAGAATGATATTGAAGCCGCAGAAAAGATTGTCAGTGTGCTCTATAAAAATACGGGAAACGCGTATATTTTAGGTGTTACGGGGGCGCCAGGAAGTGGAAAATCTACTTTTATTGCAAATTTAACGAAGTTTTTTGTTAAGCAAGGCAAAAAAATTGGAATAATTTGCGTAGATCCGACATCTCCTTTAACAGGAGGAGCTTTGTTAGGGGATAGAATCCGAATGAAAGAAAACTTTTCCCTAGATAATGTTTTTATTAGAAGCATGGCAAATAGAGGGCAACTAGGTGGATTAGCTAGAGCAACTGAAGATTCTATAAAGATCTTAGACGCTTATGGATGTGATGTTGTAATTGTTGAAACCGTTGGAGTGGGGCAATCAGAAGTAGACATATTTAAATCTGCCCATACGGTTGTTGTACTCTTAGTCCCGGGCATGGGAGACGATATACAAGCTATTAAAGCTGGAATCATGGAAATCACAGATATTTTTGTTGTAAACAAGATGGATCTATCTGGGGCTGACAAAAAGGTTGCTGAAATTACTCAGATGTTAGAATTAAACATGAATTATAAGTATCAATCTAATGATATTGATAAAAAATACACAAAAATAGTGACATGGACTCCCAAAATCGTAAAAGTTAACTCGAGAACAAGCGAAAATTTTGAAGAAGTAATTGAGCTAATTGAGGAGCATAAAAAATTCTTAGAAGAATCAGGAATTGTAGCGAACTATCAAGTAAATCGAATAAAAAGTGAAACGCTTCAAATTCTAAAGCATAAAATAACAAAAAAAGTAGAGGGTTTAATTAGTTCCAACTCTGCTATTGACGAATACATTAGATTAGTTATGGATAAAAGCCTCGATCCTTATTCTATGGCAAATTTAATTATTAAATTATTAGGATTAGAATAAAAAGCAATTTTATAGAAGGATAGAAAAGTATTAGATTTAATTTTAATCGTCCTTTATAAGATATATTGAATATTAAATGGATTGGCTTAAAAATGAAAAACATATCTCTTTCAAGTAATACGATTCTAATCTACCGTATACTTTTTGCTGGACTAAGTTGGTTTACTTTTATAGCTGGTGCAGTGATATATGCTCTAAATTATGGCCCGATTCTCGAATGGTTTAATAGCTTTATAGCTTTTACCATGCAAACTAATTTAATAGTTACTGTATGGTTTACATTAGCAATTCTATGGCATAACAAGCCAGAAACTCTTGAAAAAATTACAGGTCTTCTCAAGGGTGCTTTTACGCTCTATATCACAATAACATTTATTTTCTTTGCAGTTTTATTGGCCCCCTTTTACCAACCCACTGGATGGGCAGCGTTTAGCAATCTTGTTTTGCACTATATTACCCCAATCGCATTTATAGTTGATTGGATATTAACAGAAACTAAATTGAGATATAAATGGAAATACTTACTCTATTGGATTTTATATCCATTAGGTTATTTAGTGTTTGCTTTTATACATGGCACATTTACCGGGAATTATATATATTATTTTATAGATATCAGTGCACTCGGCATTTTAGGGTATGTTTTATTCGTCTCAATTTTAATTACAGCAGGAATAGTTATTGGAAGCGTATATATTGCTATTAATAGAAAAAGAACTAAAAGTTGAAAATTAAATAAATAACATCTTCTTTTTTTTATAAAAGGTTTCGAGAAGTTTGAAAACTTATTTTTTCTTAGGATCGAACCATTCAGAATAGATCTCTTCAACAACGAGAGTCTTACTACGATTGCATTTTTCACATTCCTCGTCGTCCAACTTTTTAAAAGTAAAGTCTCCCGCTTTAAACTCTCGAGAATACTTAGCTTTGCATTCCCCACACTTTAAGGTTGTTGTTTTCTTCTGGATAAAGCGATCTTTTCGACCGAGTATTTCTCCGATGTCAGGGAGGTCTGGAAATTGAGGTTCATCACTCATATTAAAAGCACTAAACGAATTTGATATTTATAATAGTAAATCATAAACAACTAATAACTTTTTAGGTTTTTAATTAAAAGTTATGAATAATATATGTAAATGAAAATTGAGTGAATTGTTAATTAGTTAATTTGAAAGTTGAGATTTTTATTTATTTTGATCTTCATTTCCAACTATTTTATCCTTAATTTCCTCAGATTCTTTGGTTTCCTTGACATCTTCAGTGCTACTCTCTTCATTTTCTCCTTTTATTTCAGTAATTTTTTCGCTTTCGGGTTCTGGTTCTGGTTCTGGCTCAGGCGGGGGAGGAACGCGAGAAACAATAACTTTAGCGTAGCGTATCACTTCTTTATCTAACTTCCAACCATCTTGAATGATATTAATGATCGTATTGTTGGGAAGATCGTCCCTTTCTACTGAACTTAAAGCTTCGTGGTAATTGTAATCAAAAGCATCGTTTATCTTAACTTCAATAGGTATCGCTTTATGATACTTCAAAATATTAATAAATTGATCGAAAAAACCTTTCAAGATTACTTGGTTTTCGTCGTCATTCTCAAGGGCCTTTTTAAAGGAATCATATAAAGGTAGAAATGTTTTCAGAGCAGAGGCTGTGTATTCTATCCTTAAATTCTGTCGATTTTTGTTCCAGCGTTTTTGAGCGTTCTCAAACTCTGCTTGAAGTCTCATGTATTTATTTTTCCAATCGTCGCTTTCGGTTTGATACTTTTTAAGTTGCTCATCTATCTTTTTATTGTCTTCTTCAAGATTCTTAATCTTTTTTATTAAATTATCCTTAGAGTAATACTCAAGAACTTTCTGTTCTTTGCCTTCTAGAAGCTTAATATCTTGTACTTCTATTTTAGCTGGTAAATCGTCTTGTTCTTTACTTGTACCTTCTTTACTATCATCCATAATAATTTCAGCTTCATCCTCTAGCAACGCTTCATCGCTTGGATTTGCTTTCTTTTCTTTTTTCTTAGTCATAAACGAAAATCACTATAAATTATAAATTTTTAATACTACTGATTTTTACAAGAATACTTTAATTCTATAATTTAATAAAAAATTTTATTATTTTTTTATTTTATGTTTATAAACGATCTCTATATCATAAAATTCATAAATATGTCTTAATTATATCTTTAATAGATACTAATAGAAAATAAAATAATTACTTTTAAGTTAATTTCAACTAATAATCAATAAGAAGTGAATTTTATCATGAGTGAAGAAAGTAAACCGAAGAAAAAAGAAAAAATCATCGGTATAGACCTCGGAACCAGCAACAGCGCGTGCGCTATTTTAAGTGGAACAGGGCAACCAGAGATCGTTCCTGCTGCCGAAGGAAGGACGTTAGGAGGTAAAGCATTTCCTTCTTATGTTGCTTTTGATGATAGCGGTAGAAAAATCGTAGGTGAACCAGCTCGAAGACAAGCAGTGTCTAATCCAGATGGAACCGTTTACGCTATTAAGCGCAAAATGGGAACTTCGTATAAAGCCAAAGTTAAAGTTGGAAGCGAATGGAAAGAGTTTTCCCCCGAAGAAATTAGCGCGATGATTTTAAAAAAGATAAAGAACGATGCGAGCGCGTACCTTGGTCAGGAAATTAAAAAGGCTGTTATTACTGTTCCAGCGTACTTTAACGACTCCCAGCGAACCGCAACAAAAAATGCAGGTGAGATCGCTGGACTTGAAGTTGTACGGATGATAAACGAACCTACAGCAGCGTGCTTAGCTTACGGTCTTGATAAAGATACAAAAGACAAACTTATAAAGATTTGCGTTTTAGATCTCGGAGGAGGAACCTTCGATATCACAATTATGGAATATGGCGAGGGTGTAGTAGAAGTTTTATCAACTGGTGGAGATACCCAACTAGGCGGCACAGATATGGACAATTCTATTATAGATTGGGTTGTTGATAACTTTCAAAAGAAAGAAGGGATCAACCTTAAAGGAGACAATAAAGCTATGATAAGAATTAAAGACGCCGGCGAAAAAGCAAAAATCGAATTATCTACTACTTTAAGTACTCAAATTAACTTGCCTTACATTACTCAGAAAGATGGAAATCCCGTTCATATAGAAATTGAACTTACGCGGTCAAAATTGGAACAACTAATTGAGTCTACTCTAAGAAGATTAGATCCAATAATGAAGAGAGCCACAACTGACGCTAAAATTGGAGTTCATGAAATTGAAAAAGTTATTTTAGTTGGTGGTCCAACAAGAATGCCCTCTGTTCAGAAAAGATTTAAGAGCTTCTTTGGCAAAGAACCAGATCACTCAGTTGATCCTATGGAATGCGTTGCGATTGGAGCTTCGATTCAAGGAGGTATCATTGCAGGTGATGTACAAGATCTTCTTTTATTGGATGTTACACCTCTTTCCTTAGGAATTGAGACCTTAGGAGGCGTGTTTACAAAGCTAATAGAACGTAATTCAACGATTCCAACGGAAAAAAAACAAGTGTTTAGCACTGCTGCGGATAATCAACCTGGCGTCGAGGTTAATGTTTTGCAAGGAGAAAGAACAATGGCAAAAGATAACATAACATTAGGAATGTTTCACTTGACTGGAATTCCGCCTGCTCCACGTGGAATACCACAAATTGAAGTGAAATTCTCGATTGATGCTGATGGCATTGTTCACGTCAATGCGAAAGATTTAGGAACTGGAAAAGAAACAGGTATTACGGTTACTGGTACGAAAGGTTTAACGGCTGAAGAAATTGCAGACAAAATTAGAAACGCAGAACAATTTGAAGAGGAAGATAAAAAACTAAGGGAATTAATCGAATCAAAAAATAGTGCAGATTCTATGATCTATCAGACGAGGAAACTGATGGAAGATAATAAAGATAAGATCGAAGAGAAAGAAAAAGACGAAATCGAAGTTGCAATTAAATCGTTAGAAGAAGATATTAAAACAGATGATCTTCAAAGAATTAAAATGGGTGTTGAAAACTTGCAAAAGTCGATGCATGGTTTCTCTCAAAGGATATATAGCCAACAATCTCAAGATCAAGTATATCAGCAAGCAGCAGAACAAGCACAACAAGCAGCTAGTGGAATGGGCGGCTTCCCTCCAGGCGGTATGGGTGGAGCACCTCCAGATGGAATGGACGGTACTGGGGCAGGTGGGGCTACTTATAAAAAAGATAAAGAAGATAAGAAAAAGAAAGGGAAAGTAGTCGATGTAGATTGGGATGAGGACGATGCGTAGACGTGCATCTACTCAAAGAGCTTACAGATTCTATCCTTTTTAAATTATTTTTATAAATATTAATTTTCCTTAATCGTAGACATTAAAAGCAGTCCCTTTTAAATATTAATGGGACTCAGAAAGAATTTTTTAGCATTAGAAAAAACTAATTCAAATAAAGATTCATAGTTCTATTAGAGTATAGAATAAGCTATAACCTAAAAATTAAAATTTTACAAATAATTTTAAGATATACCTAAAAAAGTAATATATCTACTAAATGAAACTTAGAGTGTTGAGAAGAAATGAGTTCTGGTAATAAAAAAGATTATTATGAAGTGCTAGGAGTTAGTAAAGATGCTGCGGAAAATGATATTAAATTAGCTTACCGGCGTTTAGCCAGAAAATTACATCCTGATCTAAATAAAACTGATCCAAACGCAAAAGAAAAATTCATCGAACTCCAAGAAGCTTATGAAGTTTTAAGCGACTCAAATAAACGAAGCAATTATGATCGATATGGTTTCAGGGGAGTAGATGTGGATATGAGTAGTTTTTTCAGGGGTGGAATCCCTGGTTTAGATGATTTACTCAGTTCGCTTTTTGGAGGGAACATGTTTGGAGATAGTTTCGGGAGCATTTTTGGTTCTCGAGGTGGAGGCAGATCAGCACCACGTCGGGAAGTAGGGCAAGATCTTGAAGACCATATCGAAATTACCTTTAAGGATGCTATGTTTGGTACGAAAAAAGATGTTATTATTAAAAGATACATACCTTGCGACGATTGTGAGGGAACGGGAGCTGAAGATCCATCAAGTGTAAAAATTTGCCCTCAATGTAATGGATCGGGGCGGACGAGAAAGATGAGCCAATCTGGTTTTGGAACAATCATACGCGAAGCTGAATGTTATACTTGTAGTGGAACGGGCAAAGTAATTAAAAAAAAATGTCAAATATGTAATGGAATGAAAGTAGTTCTTGAAACTAAAACAATTCGTGTAAGTATTCCACCCGGCGTAGAAAATGGCGTTCATTTAAAAGTTCAAGGAGCAGGACATATTCCTTCTACTCAAGCAATTCCAGGTGATCTTTATTTAGGTATTAAAATTGAAGAAAACGAAAACTTTATTCGTCGCAGAAACGATCTTTATACTCAAATTAAGATAGATATTGTAACAGCAATTTTAGGAGGAGAAATTAAAGTCCCAACGTTAGATCACAAAACTGAAAAAATTATTGAGAAAGAGTTAAAAATACCCGTAGGAACCCAACACGGTACAGAATTTAGAATTAAAAATAGGGGGTCTACTTATTTAAGGGGGAGAGGTAAGGGAGATCAATACATTATAATTAATATTGAAATTCCGAAAAAAATCTCTGAGGAACAGAAAAAACTATTAGAAAAATTTAAAGAACTTAGTGAAAAATAACTTTTTAAACAGTTTTTTAAAACATTATTATTGTTTTAAAACAAGTAAAATCAATATAATTTAGCTGAAATTTACAGATTTTATTCACGTTCAATAAAAAGATTTTAATTTTACTTTTTGTTATTCTAATAATTAAATTCTTTTTTTTTTAAGGGATATTAAATGTGGAAATGCGATGAGTGTGGAGCTACATTCGATTTAGATGGTATCCCTGAAAAATGTCCCAAATGTGGTGTTGAAGATGGAACATTTAGTGTGGTTAATTAAAATTTAAAAAATAAGCCTTATTTGTTTTCTGCTCCACAAAACGAACAATGATTAAGCCCATCAGTTATATTTTCTCCGCAATATGTACAGAATGGGGCATTCACACGCGCTCTATTTTCTTTCTTATCTACTTTATTTAGAGGTTCTATTAAATGAACAGGGGATACAACAATCTTCTTATCTTTATCTATCTTTTTAGAGTTATCCTCGTTTACATTCATTCTTAGCAATTTAAATACGATGAGAATGACAAGAAAGAGAAAGATTACGACCACAACGAAAACCACTACGAAAAATAAACCTATAAACTCAAATATTGATGAAGCCATAATTAATAAAACTATTTCTTGTTTTTTCGTACCATGAAAATATACAAAATAATACAGTAATAAAATTATGGTATGATGTCAAGATTGGACATGTGGAAACTTCCAATCAGAATTAGTTCTTTAAATAATTAAAAGATACAGAAAAAAGTACTAAATTTTTTCGAATTACAATTTTTTAGACAAAAGAAGATAACTATTTATTAACATTTAAATATACTAAATCATCATATATCTCTTGGAATCTAAATTAAAATATAATAAATGATGAAAAATGTTATTACAAGGATTTGATTGGTTATTTATAATTTTTCCTCTCGCAATTGGTCTAGCAATTTTTTTGGGATGCTGGCTATTAGCAGGTATTAAAGTGGTTTTAGAATACGAAAGGCTCGTAATCTTTAGATTAGGTAAATTCAAGCGTACAATTGGCCCAGGTGTTGTATTTATCGTCCCGATTTTAGAAAAATCTCAAAAAGTTGATTTGAGAATCATCACGGCAGACATTCCTCGTCAAGAAGTAATGACAAGAGACAATATACCTGTCTTAGTAAATACAGTAGTGTATTATAAAGTTGAAAAGCCAGAAGCTGCAATCATAAAAATTCAAAATTACGCTTATGCCGTGCGTCAGTACACGCAAGCCGCGTTGAGAGATGTTTTAGGTAACATGGAATTAGACAGCGTTTTAACTGATAGGGAAAAGGTTGCTACAGAGATTAGGAGTATCGTTGATAAAGAGACTAGCGAGTGGGGTATCGACATTAAGAGCATTAATATTCAGGAACTTGAACTTCCTGCTGAAATGAAAAGAGCTATGGCAAAGCAAGCAGAAGCAGAGCGGGAAAAGCGTGCCGTAATAATTGCGAGTGAAGGAGAGCTAGGAGCTGCTGAAAATTTAGTAAAAGCAGCGACTATAATGGTATCATACCCGGCAGCGATTCAATTAAGGACTCTTCAAACTATTCGAGATATTTCACAAGACCCCTCTGAGAAAATAGTTATTTTCATGCCAGGTGGAATTAGCGATTTATTGAAGAAATTGTAATTAACTGTGGTGAACATCAATGAGTAGAACTTTCAATTTCAACACGAGATACATCCAAATTGCATTTAATCACTCCATTCACGATGTTGTGCGGATATTACCCCAAATTCCTCTCGACCCGAGAATCATTATAGAAGCTGGGACGCCATATGTCAAAAGAGAGGGACAGAATGGCATTAGATTAATAAGGAGGTATTGGCGAGGACTTATCGTCGCTGATCTAAAAGTCATTGACGGTGCTCAAGAAGAGGTCGCGATGGCACATAATGCAGGAGCCAATGCCGTTACTGCTGCAGGTACTGCTCCAAAAGATACTTTGGATTTCTTTAGTGAGACATGCAATCAATATCAAATTTTTTCAATGATCGACATGTTAGGACAAGACAATCCGTTAAAAAAACTTTTTTTGCTAAAAACCAAACCGAAAGGCGTAGTTATCCATAAGGGGCGAGACGAGGAAGCAAACCCAAGAAGTATAATCAGGTACAAAGATATTAACAAAATACGCTCTAAGTACGATGTTCTCATATCTGTTGCTGGTGGATTAAATAATGAAAGCGTAAGAAAAGCCTATTTTAATGGAGCGAACGTTGCCATATTAAATATCGTAAAGCCTACTGATGCAAACGAGGGTTTAAGCGACATGTCGAACTTTCGAGCCTTAATTCCCTCAATCTTGAAAGAGGTTGGACATTAAACAAGTCTTCTTTTTTATATTTTTCTTAATTTTTTTTTTGTTTTTTTTTATTTTATTTTAAAGGTAGATTGCTTTTTCTAAGAATGTTACATAATTAAACATCAAAATTCTTATTTGGTGACATTAACTATTAAATTAAACTTCACATAGAAAAAGCAAAATAGGAATAAGTGTAAATGGAATGACCGAGGAATTTGACTTTGAAAAGTATTGGCTAAATAAGTTTTCAAGCTGTTTGGATAGGGTTGCTGGAGAAGATGTAAGAAAGGATGTAATGACCGGAAGTGATAAGCTTTCAGATGCATCATCCAGAGAAGAAGTTATTAACTGGTCTAATCAAGCTATGGAAAGATTGAATTCTTTAGTTAACGAAGAAAAACAAATTGATATCATGACGGGATGCGCATGTAATTATTCTAAGGCTCAATTACTAGAGATAAGAGAAAAGTACGAACAAACAAAGGATATTAACTTAGCACATCGTATGCTACAACAACAATTTGAATCTCTGCTCAAGGATACTCTTAAATTAAATGAAGATCTTATCAAAAAAGTTCATAAAAAAGGATGGAGTACTGCTGGAATTAAGGAAGGAAATATAATTATAGCTACAAAGATTCCTAAAAGCGCTTATATCAAACAATATTTAGAAACAACTGATCCAGACGAAAAAAGGGCCATTTATTGCCATTGTCCTCGCGTTAGAGACGCTTTAAAATCTTCAATAGAGGATTTACCCGAAATTTATTGCTACTGTGGAGCAGGCTTTTTCAAAGGTATCTGGGAAGAAATACTTCAAAAATCCGTAAAAGTTAAGGTTTTAGAATCTGTTATGAAAGGAGACGAAGTGTGCAAAATTGCAATATATCTTCCTCCTGATGCGTAAATTTAGAAAGATAAAAAGCGACACCTGAGATATATACCCACCTTTTTGTTCTATTTCTCGTTACCAAGAAATAGGTGGGGCATCAAACTATGCGGCCTACCTAAAGCTCGTTCCAAATACTCATCGCCTTCATTTGGCCTTACACCAAGGTTTTAGCTCGTTCCAACCGTTCCCAATTACAATTTCTCTGGCTTAAATCCAAGTCATTAATGTACGTAAAAGGGCAGTGCCGTTTCAGTTGCTAAAATACGATTTTCACCGTAGTAGTTATCTACTCCTTGCTTGGAAAGTGAGGTGAGGTTCCTCAGCAGTTCAATGACTACCGTCAGCCCCATATCTCATGTGTCAAGATTAAGAAAGAGTCTTTACTTTAAATATATAATTATTATAAAATGTTGTTGCATTTTTTACTATTAGTCATTCTTCATTTATAGCATAGGAATTTATATCACACATGTTCTTAAAACCTAGTTTTCTGTAAACATATTGACCAGTTGAGGAAGCTTGAAGGACACCAATTTTATACCCTAGAGTATAGGCATCCAATAATGCTTTCCTACTCAATATAAGAGCAAAACCTTTTTTTCTATAGTCTGGTAAGGTACTAACCGCATGAAGTCCTGCAACTCCGGGAATAAGATAGAGCATTAATGCTGAAACTACTTTTCCATCAAAAATGCCAATATAGAATTTTATTTCATTCTGTATTAGTAAGTATTTTAATAATTCATTATCTACTTTTATATTAAAAACTGAAGATACTATTTTAGACCAATCTTTAATATTTTCTTCATTTTCTATTATTTTAATATCAAAATTATATTTTTTTACTATTGAATCTTCTAAAACTGATAGATTTAGAGCCATTCCTACTTGATGATAAACATTCAAAAATCCGTGCCTTTCAAGCATCTCACCGAGATTTAATGGTTTTGTCAATGGTCCAACCGTCCAAGCATTAGGTACTTTATTTGCTTGTATTAATTTTTTAACTTTTTTAATTTCATTATTAATATTAGTATTTTTAAAATTAGCTCGAAATATACAACTTGGCCAATCAGCTTTCTTTGGGGATATCCAGCTTATTTTATCAGTCATATTTAATTCGAAATTGGGATGGTTTGAACATTTAATATAAAAATCATCTAAATTTTTTTCAATAGACTCAATTAATGTCTCTGATATTGAATTTTCCATAATCATTGTTTAATAGATAATTCCTTATATAGTCTTTTACAAAATTATAAAAAAAAGAAAGAAATTATTTTATTTTTGCTTAATATTTTGAATTAGAATAGAACAAGTAAGTTTCCAAGTAACCCTGCTCCACCGTTAAACATTAGAATTAAACCCATGAAAATCGATGCAGTAAGCGACATTACCACTAAAAGAGTGTTAATGCTTGGACCAGCGGTGTCTTTAAAGGGGTCTCCGACCGTATCTCCCGTTATACTGGCTTTATGTACTTCAGTTCCTTTTCCACCTAAGTTTCCGTCTTCAATCCATTTCTTCGCGTTATCCCACGCCCCTCCGGCATTGGACATAAACACTGCGAATACAAATCCTGATAAGATAGCTCCAGCTAAGAATGCTCCTAAGGAAGCTACACCAAAAAGAATTCCAACACCAATAGGAACGGTTATAGAAAGAATACTTGGTATAATTAACTCACGCAATGAACCTTTTGTTGCAATATCAATTGTTTTTTGGAAATCAGCGGGCTCTTCACCTGTTAATATTTTTGGGTTTTCTTCAAATTGCCTACGAATTTCATCGACCATCTTCGCTGCGTTTCTTTGGACAGCTAATATCAATAATGCCGAGAACAAGGCAGGTATAACAACACCTATAAAGGCACCTATTAGAACATTGACGCTTAATAAATCCATAACAGTAATACCAGCCTCTTCTGCAAAGGAAAACATTAAAGCCATAACGGTTAAGTTCGCAGCTCCAATTGCGAATCCCTTTGTAATTGCTTTGGCGGTATTACCAGCAGAATCTAATTTATCAGCAGTTCTAATTACTTCATCACCTAATTCTCCTTGTTCTGCAATTGCTCTTGCATTATCAACGATTGGACCATACGCATCATTTGTTACTATTGTTCCTACAATTGATAACATTCCAACAGCAGCCATTGCTACACCAAATACACCAGCTAACCAAAATGAAATTGCCATAGCAACTATAACTCCTATTGCAGGAGGAACGACACTTAGAAGTCCATATGAAAAACCAGAAAGAATTACAACCGCATGACCTTCTTCAGCAGCATGAGCTATATTTTTTGTTGGTGTTTT
This sequence comes from Promethearchaeota archaeon, assembly GCA_030668025.1. The sequence continues at coordinate 4,594 of DAOUUT010000032.1, read as the reverse complement.
ATCTTCCCGAGTAAAATAATCGCTCGTAAAACCTAAAACAATACCAGATCCAAGTCCAATTGCTGATGTGCCCCAAATTCGCCATAATAAGCTTACCTCTTCGTTTCCTAATCCCATTGACAGAACAATCGTTACCGTAGCTGAGAAAGCAAAATAGAGTAAAGTTGCTAAATAAGTTCCTGTGTTCAAAGCTTTTCCAGGTTCGTCTGAACCTTTACTCTTTATTACATATATTCCTATAAGCGAAGCAATTAACCCTACGCTGCAATAAATAACCGGAGTAATGATAAATACAGAAGTTCCTGTAGCTGTTAATGTTACGTTTGCGAAAGGGGCTCTAATGGTACCTATTACCCCAAAAGCTGCCGCAAGCATCATTGCTGCAACAATGGATGCAACATAAGAATCGAATAGGTCACTGCCCATTCCTGCTATGTCGCCAACATTATCACCGACATTATCAGCGATCGTTGCTGGATTTCTTGGATCATCTTCAGGTAAATTGTATTCAGCCTTTCCGACTAAATCAGCACCTACATCTGCCGTTTTCGTAAAAATTCCACCGCCACACTTCATAAATAAAGCTATACTACTGGCACCGAAGCTAAACCCTAACACAATAAGAGGGGCCTGAAAAATCCAATAGATTATTGATACGCCTATTAAAGCAACTCCCACTACAGCTAAACCCATTACCGCTCCTCCAAAAAAAGCTACATCGAAACCATCTTTTGTACCTTTGGTACAAGCTTGTGCTGCTCGTGTATTTGCTTTAACACCAACATACATCCCTAACCAACCTGCGAGCATAGAACCCGCACAACCAATTAAGTACGCTAACGCTTGTTCCCAATTTAATGTTCCAGGATTCGTCAAATTAGGAAGTAAGAATAACATTATTAAAAAAAGTGCCCCTACAAAGATTCCAAGAACTTTATATTGGATTTTTATGTATGCTTTAGCCCCGTCTTCGATATATCCAGCGACTTCTTGCATTTTTTCGTTACCAGGATCTTCTTTTAAAACTAAAGATCTAAAATATATGGCCAAAACGATTGAAATTATCCCTGCGATTAGTGCAACAACTAAAATTATTGGCACTGCCATTTTTATTCACTTTTTATTTTTTTTATTTAAATTTTTATATTAAGATATAATTAATATTTATTCTATTAGCCTAAATCCTATAAATATTTTGAATTTTGTAAAATTATTAACAAAAATGACGAAAGAACAGCAAAATTTCAAAAAGATTTAAAGAATACAATCACTTACTTTCATTCTTTTTGTTTTTTCTTTTGATATACTCTGGTACATGAGTCTGCTCGCATTTTCTACGGGATGCCCAATTCTTCCAAGTTGCTTCGAAAATTTCCTCTACTTTATTGTCATCAAGCTCAGATTTTTCTTTTTTCTTTTCATTTTTCATTAACATTAACCAACCTCAATACGAAAAGCGAAGCGATTTAAATTCGATACAAAAATATATAATTTATAATAAATTATAATATTCTATAATAATTATTTAATAAAAAATGTTTTTAGTGATTTAATGGAAAAAGAAAAACCAAAAATATTGCATACTGAGTTAAAAGGTAATCTTTCAACGCGTTTTAATATTATTAAATCCGCTTTAGGAATACAAAATGATGCAGAAGTTGTCCGATACTTAATCCAGAATTATTTTAAGGAATATTTGGAAGCACAAAGAATCGAAGCTGGGGAAAGTTTAGAGGAAGATCGAAAAATAATTAAGAAATTTATGAAAAAATATGGCGAAGAATGGAGAAAACTTGGTGAAGATTAGTGTTATGGATTCCTTCAGTTGAATATATTGAAACCTTATATAAAGATCAAATCGAAGTAGGAGACATAATAAATCGTCAGGGATTGATATCTACTCTTGATAAGGTTAAATGGGGAATTCCTTTCCAAGATGTTCCAACTATATGGGAGAAAGTCACTATTTTGTATAAAGAAATTATAGAGAACCATTATTTTTCTGATGGTAATAAAAGAATAGGGTCTTTGTTAGCATATATCTTTTTATCTAAAAATGGATATGAATTTTCTCCACCTAAAGGAGATATTTTTAGAATTACTCTGGAAGTAGCTCAAGGTGGAAAAAAATTTAATGAAATTAAAGAATGGTTTAAGATGAATTCAAAAAAAGAATTATAGGAACATTTTAGCTGTTAAGCGTATTAAATTCGTTATTATTATATCCCCAAGAATGCAATGTATTCTCTGCGTTTTTAATCATTTCCTCGATTAAGGTTTTCATAGGGACTATTTCATTAAGATGTCCTATTGCCGTTGAAGGTGCCATAAAATTTTTTACGTTGAAAGTGTATATTTTTTTATGAAATTGCTCGTCAAATGTATCTAAATTTAGCCACTTCTCCTTAATTCTTTCTGGCACGGGGCATTCTTTAGTAGCCATTAAAGCAGTACCTAAGCATACCGCGTCAGCACCCAATGCTAGAGCCCCTAAAAAACCTCTTGAGTCTCCGATTCCACCTGCGGCAATAATTGGGACTTTAAGCAATTTTTTTGCCATCGTTATATTAACCAAAGTAGTATTTGATAAGGGATTTTTAAATCCAGTTCCTTCTAAACCTACTATAGTAACGCCATCTGCTCCCTCTTTTTCTGCTGAAATAGCGTGTTTTACCAACACACATTTATGAAACCATAACCCCCCTGCTTCGTGAACTCTTGTGCCGATGAACGAAGATTTATATCCTGAGGTTGTAAAGATAGTACAGTTTTCTTTGAGAGCTATTTCCACATAGTCTAAATATCTTTTTTTGGTTCCTTTATCTTCACCATTTTCTTTTAAGCTGCGATGCGGCAACGAAAGGTTTATTCCAAAAGGTTTGTCAGTTACTTCTTTCATTTTTTGTAAATCTTTCTTAAAATCCTCTGGATTTGGAAAGTTTAGCGCAGTTATTATTCCTAATCCACCTGAGTTTGAAAAAGACGATGCAAATTCGGCTTTACCCCAGCCCCCAAAAGCTCCCATTACGAGGGGATATTTTATTCCTAAAATTTGAGTTATTTTAGTCTTCCACTTCATTTTCTAATAGGGAATAATTTTACCTCTTATCTTTGATTTTTAGAATCCTGAATTTCTTGTAGGGAACCTAGTTCGAGTCATGGAATATTCGTGGAACATTTTGTCCAATAATTTTAGTCTTAGCTCTTGATCTTTTTCCCATAAATTATTTAGTTCGGCCTTGTCGTTCTTTCGATCGAAAAGGTCTCCGTACCCTGGCAACTCAGCATATTTAGTTAATTTAAAATCTTTTGTGATCAAATGAACTATTCTCGTATATAAGGGTCCGCGTGGACCTACTTCCTCGTCTTCCGTGATTAGAATGGAATCTCGTAATTCCTCCGTAGGGTTCTTCAAAACTGGTGTCATATCATAGCCTTGCATTCCCGGCGGTCTATGTCTTTCCTTGATATTTAGTAACTCAAGAATAGTTTTAGGTAAATCTACAGAACTTATTAACGCATCAGAGACTGCAGATTTAGTAACGCCAGGAACCCGCCAAATTAAAGGAACTTGCAAGGTACCGTTAAAGGGAGAGATTCCTTTTAATATTAAACTATGGTCTCCCATATAATCTCCATGATCTGAAGTGAAGATCACCATCGTATTCTCTGCTAATCCGAGCTTTTCCAATGAAGCTAAAATTTGACCCACAGCGTAATCGATTAAAGAAACAGAACCGTAGCTGAGGGCAATAAACTTCCTTATATTTTCTTCTGTTTCTTCGCGTAACAATGCGTCTTTAGCGGGAGGATGTTCTAAATGCTCTTTTAAATAAGGGTGTTCGTACAAGTTCTTTATATTATGGAAATTTTCAGGAAGTACCATGTCCTCTGGTTTATACATATCTCTATACTTTCCAGGTGGTGAGACTGGTTGATGAGGATCGGGAAAAGAGCAGTGTAAAAAGAAAGGTTTTTCTCCATATTTTCCTTTAGAGTATCTTTCTAAAAAAGATATTGTATTATTTTGAATGTAAGTAGTATTATAAAGCTCTATAGGAACCCAACTTTCATAAAAGATTTCGAGAGCAGGTACTTTATTTGAATACTCATCTACAATTTTTTTCGCAAGTTTAGGATCTCTTTCTTCTATCCATTCAAGATAGTGTCCCGAGCATGCGTTACCATGGCCTACAACTAAATCGACTTCCTCAAACCCATAATAGGGGAGTGGAAAATTCTCATGTGCTAGATGATTACCTTTAGGGTTTCTAGTTTTCCAGTCTTGAAAATCCTCTGCAGATTGTATTTTTGGGTCGTATCTTGGCGTCCAAGTGTTGTAATGTGTCTTACCTACAGTAATAGTATGATAACCTCTGTTTACAAGCGTTTGAGTTATTGTCGGCAGATCTTTTGGTAAATTTATCCCGTTACTTCGCACTCCATGGACGTTAGGATAGTATCCAGTTAACATCGTGGCTCTATTAGGCATACACATAGGACATACACAGAAAGCGTTAGAAAACCTTACATTTTCTTTAGCAAACCTATCTAAATTGGGGGTTTTAATTATTTTATTGCCATAACAACCCAT
>DAOUUT010000270.1 GCA_030668025.1 Promethearchaeota archaeon | reverse complement strand
ATAGAATATTGTTCAAATCCTACTCTAATAAAAAAGATTTGAATAACGTTCCAACCAAAATATATAAAAACAAATGAATATGGAAGAACGTAATCCCATCTTAAGAATTGAATCGGGAATTCAGGTAGAGAAGTTAAAATATAGTAAAATGCATTAATAACCGTGCTAATTCCAAACGCGATTATTAAACTTAAAATCTTCTTTCGATCAAACTTTTTATCGGGTGAAAATAAATAAGATTTCATCTTTGGAACTATTCCAAAAATCGTTAAAAATACAAATGTTAACGAGAAAGTTGAAGCAACAAATAGTAACACATTTCCAATAATTATATTTGCAATAAAACCAAGTAAAGATATTATTATAACTACAATAAAAAATACAATAGAGTATATAATGTGGCTTGGTTCGAATATCTTATGAAACATTTTGCTTAATTTCTCTATTATCTTTGCAAACTTGCTATTTTCTTTCATAAATTTAATCCCTCCAATATATAGTTTAATGAAATCATCATTCTATTTATATCATGTAAGTATTAATAATCCAATTCTATTTAAATGATTTTCTTACGAGATGGATATTTCGAAAAAACTTTAATAATTGATAAAACATACGATTAAAAATCTTTTTCTAAAAAGATAAGATAGGTTAATATTAAAATTAATGTATAGCTTGCTTTTCATTATCTAAATATTTTTTATTTTTTCATTTTTGTACTTTAAATTTTTTACCTACAAATTTAATTGATATATTTATATATTTTTATAACTTTTATAATATTATGACTGTTAAAACAACTGTAGCAATTGATAAAGATTTACGCAAAATGATTAAGAAACTATCAGCATGGTTAGATATATCCCAAGGAGAAGTGATCAGACGAGCTATCGCGGAATATGAAAAAATCATTATTAATAAAGACATTTATCCAAATTCAAGCAATAATAATATCAAAAAGGAAATAGATACAATCCTTCAAGCAGCAACGGATGCAGTTTGGGAAGATGACATAAAAACTCGAGAAATCCAAGAAAAATTAAAAAAAGGACCTGTTTCTATTGATGATGTTATTCTAAACAATTGGGATTTTGGGTTGGAAATTTGAGCAAAAGAAGAATTTTAGAGAACGAGGAAAAATTAGAAAAGATCGCAATTGATTCTAATGTCTTCCGTAATTTAAATTTTATTAATTATCTGAGGATAAATAAAGCGAAAATCCAAGTCTATATTCCTTCCATAGTGAGTTTCGAACTTGGCTATTATTTTCTCACTAAAGGTATTACTTGGGAAGATTTCCTCAAAGAAATACAAAAATTTAATGGCATTTTCCTCGAATGGGATTCAGTCGTTCTTTTAGAAGTTCTAAAAAACGCTCTAAACAACAAAGCAACACTCCCTTTTCGCCACCATTTTCGAGATTTTATGATTGGTACTCAATGTGAAAATACAAGCCTTAATTTGATATCCAACAATAAAAAACATTTTACATGGCTTAAACTCATTTCAATACAAACACCAGAGGAATTTGTTTTAGAAAGGATCAAAAAGTAAAAACTTTCTCATGAGAAAATTTGAGATTCTTGAGAAATACATCTAAGGAATTTCTGTATCGGTTATATGTATTTTTTATTTTTATTCTTTAAATTTTTTTCCTACTACGCCAACATATATTGTAGTTTCGTTAGTTCCGTTAATTTCAAGTAAATGATTTAATTCATCATCGTACAGTGCACCAATCGTACAAGCTCCCAAACCAAGTGCTTCAGCAATTAGATAAAAATTCTGTCCAATGTGCCCTGCATCTAAATATAAATATCTATAACACCTTTGCAAATACTTCCATTGAGAGCGGCTAATCATTGCAGTCCAAATAAAATTTACAGCTGAAGTAAAAGCCATATTTTGACCAAGACACCCCTCAGCCACCTTTCCTCTAAAATCTCCTTCTTTTAGTAAATTGAGCGAATGCTCTTGAATATCATAATGGTAGATGCCTATTTCTAAGCCGGTTACATTATTAATAACGGGGTAAGTTTCAATAGGATATAATCCCCCCGCAGAAGGTACTGTTCTAAAAGCATATTGCGGAAAGATTCTGTTTAATCCGGACATACCAAATAGAAATAAACTAAGGTTCATAATAGACAAAGGTTCAGCACTGAATTTTCTGGTTGAATGTCGATTTTTAATTACGCTCCAAAAATCTATTGTTTTATCCAAACTAGGCTCTGGAAGCTTTATTTTTTTTATAACTGTTGTATCTAACTTATAGGTGATAGGTTTATTTCCCCAATCTAAAACATGTCGAGGTAATTTACCTCTGATGTACTTTGATTTTTGCTGGAAATTGTCACCATAATTTTCAAAATCATTTTCCATAAGTTAAAAGATTAAAGCAAAATTAAAAAGTTATTTCTCTTTTTATGAATCATTAAGATATCTTATTTTTAACCGAAGATAATATACAAAAGAATATTTATTTTTAAAATAGAATAAGAAATATATCAGCTAGTGAATAAAATGGAATATCGAAAATTAGGATCTATAGATTGGAAAGTATCTGCACTTGGATTTGGCGCCATGCGTCTTCCTACAAAAAAATTCTTACCCCGAATAGAATGGGAAGAATCAATAGAATTGATTCGTTATGGTATCGATAGAGGGATAAATTACCTTGATACTGGTTGGGTCTATGGTCTCGGAGCAAGTGAAAAAGTCATAGGGGAAGCATTAAAGGATGGATACAGAGAAAGGGTTTTCCTCGTCACCAAATTACCAATGTTTCTTGTTCGAAAAACAGAAGATTTTTACAAATATCTCAACCAACAATTAAAAAGCCTTCAAACAGATTACTTGAATGCGTATTTTTTCCACGCTTTATCGAGAAATCAATTTAAGAAAGTAAAGGAATTAAATTTAATCGAAAAAATGGAAGAAGCTAAAGAAAGTGGACTAATTAACCACATTGGCTTCTCATTTCACGATACACTTCCAGTTTTTAGAGAGATAATTGATTATTATGATTGGGATCTCGCACAAATCCAATATAATTACATGGATACAGCTATCCAAGCAACTCATGAAGGATTAAAATATGCCCACGAAAAAGGAATAGCAGTTGTAGTAATGGAACCTGTTAAAGGAGGAAAACTAGCGAATCCTCCAAATGAAGCCTTAGAAATAATGAAAAAAGCAACAAACCAGCGAACTCCCGTTGATTGGGCGTTACAATATGTTTGGAATCAATCCGAAGTAGCTGTTGTACTCAGCGGAATGGGATCTAAAAAAATGGTAGACGAAAATGTTGAAAGCGCGGGTAATTCCGGGATTAATTCATTGAATGAAGATGATAATAAAATTATTTCAGAATTAGCAGGAATTTATCGTAAGAGTATTCTTGTTCAATGCACGGCATGTAAGTATTGCATGCCATGTCCTTCAGGTGTCAATATTCCAGAAAATTTTGCAGTCCTTAATAATGTAGCTTACACGGGAGAGAAAGGAATGATGACTTTACTAATGAAACGAAGGTATAAGAAGTTAGTTAATTCGAGGAAAAAGTTAAATAAAGAATATCCGAATGGCAATGCATCCCTCTGTACTAAATGTGGTGAATGTTTAGAAAAATGCCCGCAACAGATAAACATACCTGAAGAACTTGAAAAAGTAAACGCCATTCTGGGTAAAGGTAAAAAAATTTCAGAATATTATAATACAGATTAAATTTCTTAGTTATCTTATATCTTTTTGCTAAGATATATCCCCTAAAATTAAAAGAGGCGGGATTAAATCGAATTGTTTTTCAACACTTAGAGATTTAGGTGATAATGGTTCTAACAGCTAAAAAAGTTTCCATTGAACGAAATCCTCATCGTATTCCTCGAATTTGAGCCCTCGTATGAAATTGTAGGATGTTTTATTGTCTTTATAAACCTTACATCGTAATTCTTTAACTCCCTTCTTCTTAAAGTAATCCCAGCTTGCTAAACCTAACATAGTTCCTAATCCCTTTCTTTGTAATTCTGGAAGTATTCCCAAACCCGCGATAACACTAATTTTTTTATCTGTTCCTATAAAATAGATCAAGGCAAATCCACTGTCTTTTTCTTCAATTTTAGCGATTAGGAAGATAATATTTTCATCTTTGAGCATTTCAACAATATTTTTTTTATCTAAAGGTCTATACGGCATTGGGGCCGAATGCCATGCGAGATCATGAAGATTGATTAGACTATCAACATCTTCCATGCTGGCTTCTCGAACTTCAGCTTTTAATATCCCATGAGATACTTTTTGTTTAATAATTTGTTCAAATTCAGGAGTTATATTTGATACTAGAAGACGCATCTGAATATAGTCAATATCTTTATTACCTAAACTTTTTATATCAGTTGATAATTTAAGGATAAAAGATTTTATTCTTCCCATTTAATAATCATATTCATATTTTCCTATTTTGATTTTTTGAGTTATTTCTTCTCCAGGTAATCTTTTACGCAATTCAATAAGATTTAAAACCTTATAGCCATGCTTTTTTAAAAAAGGAATGCTTCTATAATTATTTGGATGCACCCAGTTATATAATGTGTGTCCTCCTAACTCT